>JAISTS010000009.1 GCA_031272455.1 Tannerella sp.
AATCAAAAATATGAAGTGGCTAACGTCATCACCAATATTGAAGCGCTTTATACCAAGATGAAGCAGTACGACAAGGCGCTTGCTTACGGCGAGAAGGCTATTGAAATAATGGCTGACAAACCTGATTCTACTCTGCGTGAAAGCGTACTGATAAACCATGCAAGTGCCCTGTATCATCTTCACCGTTATAGCGAAGCCGAAGCGATATACCATGAGGCGTTGCGTATCGGCAAGAATAACAATGTGTTATCTACCCAAAGTGCGGCGTTGACCGGACTGGGAGTGATTTATTTGGAGAAAAAGGATTACATAACATCTGAAAAGTATCACGAAGAAGCCGCAAAGATTTTCGAGCAATCGGGCGACTGGCATGGTAAATGCTTGGCTGTCAGTAATATTGCCGTCTGCGAAACATATCTAAAAAATTATGCCAAAGCGTATAAACTTCATTTACAGGCGCTTGCTATTGCAGAACAGCACAATTACCCTGAATTAGCACATAATCGTTATGGCGATATTGCTCACCTTGAACTGCTTCTTAACCAGGATGTTGAAAAATGCGAATACTATCTTGCAAAAGCGGATTCAATAGAGGCGGTTTTGAGGAACGAAGAAGTAGTCAAAGCAACCGCCGAACTCGAAGTGCGCTACGAGACCGAGAAGAAAGAGCTGCAACTTGCTGAACAGAAGGCTGTTATTTCGCGAGAGAAATTTGTTCGCGAGGCGCTTATCGGCGGTCTGGGGCTGACTGCCATTGTGCTTGTTTTGCTCTGGCGTTTGCTGCGACTTCGCAACAAACGCAACCGCGCTCTTGCGGAACGCAATGACGCCCTCGACGAGATGAACGCCACGAAAGACCGATTCTTCACGATTATCTCGCACGACCTGAAAAATCCTGCCGTAGCGCAGCGCGACGCCATTCAGATGCTGCTGCAAAACGCCGACAAATGGGATGCCAACGCACTGTCGAGCTACTACTATGAGCTGCTCAAATCGGCTGACGATCAGGTAGAACTGCTCTACAACCTGCTCAATTGGGCGCGGGTGCAGACAGGTCGTATGGAATACCGCCCCGACACCTTCGACTTCGTGCATAAACTGCGCAGCGAATATGCTCTGGCAGATAAGATGGCGCAACAGAAAGGCGTAGGGTTTGCGACCGATATGCCCGAAACGGCGATCGTCGTCGGCGACGCCAATATGCTCGCTGCCGTTGTGCGCAACCTGCTGACTAATGCAGTGAAATTCACGCCGAAAGGCGGCTCTGTTACACTGACGATTGCGGCAATAGACAACGCTTCGTCCCTGCGTGTTTCCGTCGCCGACACAGGCACAGGAATGGATGCCGGAGCGCTGCAAAACCTTTTCCGCATCGACAGCCACACTTCTACACTCGGCACCGCAGGCGAACAGGGCACAGGTCTCGGCTTGGCAGTCTGCAAAGAGTTTCTCGAAAAACACGGCTCAACACTGCACGTCGAAAGCGAACCCGGACGAGGCAGCACGTTCTGGTTCGAGCTGGCGGCAGGGGAGTGAGCCGTTCGGCAATTATAATTTAAGTTCCTCATCTTCATTCTCGCTCTTTTTTTTCAGGATACGTTCCTGCATCACGCGGTTGCCTTCTTCTGCCGTGAGCCATTTGTCGCTCTGGTCGATAATCAGATCACAGTAATACTTAGTATGTTTTGCCTTTGCAATAATTTTGTCGCGTTTCGCTGTATTTTTACTTTCCATAATTATTTTTGTTTTTTGAAATTTCTAAAATTATCGGGACTGTCATCGCGACAGTCCCGAATTTGTTACAATCAAATTAAAACAACAATCTTTACTAACTTAACTCTACTAATGAAAAAAGAAATTTTTAAACTATCTAACAACAATTTTATACTGTTTGCCGCCAAGGCTTACGACATAGAATCCTGAGGCGAGGCGGACGGTCGCCGTTCCGTTGACGGTCGTGGTGGCGACAAGCGCGCCTGCGGCGTTGTAGATGCGGGCGGCTGTCGGCGTCGTCGCGGAGATGGCTATCGTTCCTGCTGCGGGCGACCATACTGCCGTCAATGCAATAGCGTCGCTGGCAGTAATGGCAGTAATGGCGGAGAGGTCGATCGTAATGGGCGAGCGCACTTCTGCAAGGGTTACTGCAACCGATCCGTCGTCATTCCATTTATAGCGTACGCCGTCATGGGTGTCGAGGAGTTCATTGCCTGTCGTTATCCGCAGGCTCTTGTCGAGCGCCAGTCCGTTCATTGGTATGATGGTGAATGTGAACGGTTCGCCGCTTCTTACGTAATATAATCCGGGCGCAGGCTCGGTCGTCAGATTCGGAGCTGCGATGATAATCAATCGACGCGCTATGACTACGTCGTCATTTCGCTCAACGACTTCAAAGAGAACGATTATCTTGCGTACCGGGTCGATTGGCGAGGTGATGATGATCGTGTCGCGATATGTGCCAACCGGCAGGTCGGTGCGCGGATGTACATACACGCTGTCGTTGTCGTAGCCGGTGATTTCAAACGGCGAGTTTGCTCCAAGCGCAACGGTAGCCGAGCCTTTGTACGTCATCTCAAAGCCTTTCGACGGTATAGGCTTGTAACCCTCTGTGCGCGTCCCGAAGTCGTAGATGAGTTCAAGGTCGCGCGTTCCCACAATGTTCATCAGTACGGCATAGAGTTCGTCGCCCGCTGCATTGAGATAGATGTCCCATGTGGCTTTACGGTAGCCGTCGTCGCTTACGATCGTAACGGGAGTTACATCGTTGTAGGCTGTGTATGTGCCGTCAACCAGACTGCTCGCTTTGATCAGTACGACTCGGGAGCCAACGGTAATGTCGATGTTCGTTCCGAGGAAGATATCGGTAACGACACTGCCCGTAGAGCTGATGTCGTTCAGCGTGGCGGTGGTTGTCGTAACAAGCGCCCCGCTCGAAGGTACAGTAGTCGGCAGAGTGAACGAATATTTCTCAAAGTGGTAAATTCCACCGACAGATATACCGCTTGAACTGGGTCTGACAATCAATGTGTTGCCCGTAAAAGCGTCAGAGCCAGTGGTGCTGAAACCGCCATGAATATCGTATTTTACATCGACTGCGCCTTCGAGCGTAACGGTGTTGTTTGTAGCGCGAAATTCACTGTTGCCACCGTAAACATAAGATACCCGCGAATCTTTTACGACAACATCGTTGTCGCTGGCTACGGCAGTTGTGCACGGATGAGCATATCCTCCGAAAATATCCGTACCGCCGATGTTACAGTCAGTAATAACGACACTGTTGTTGCTTGCCGATGTACCGTCCCATCCTGAATGGGCATAGCCGCCGTAGATCTCGTTATCGGCAAAGCCGCCGCCGCTCACATTGGAGTTGTCAACGGTAACACTGTTGTTGTTGCTGCGTGCAGCGTACAGGTTATGCTCGGCAAAGCCGCCGAAAATAAAGGCATCACCTGTCGAACTTACGGTGGAATTTTTCACAACGACGCTGTTGTTCGACGATGAAATCGCCGCCGATGCCGCCGAGTTACCGATACCCCCAAAGATTATTTCGAGGTCGCCCACGTTGTAGCCGTTGACCGTTACGCTGTTGCCCGACGGCGAAACCGGATAATCGGGGAAAAAAGAATTTTCCGAAAAGGCAGGGTCTGTCCTGAGCTGCGCACTGCTCGTCAGACTGACAGTCTGCTGCGCCTGTGCTGCGAAAGAGGTTGCAATTAAAGCAACCATACTGCAAATTAATGTACTTGTCTTCATTTGTTTTTCGTTTTTAAAGTGAATACTAATTAAGAAAATTTTGACGCAGCAAAGATACGACAGCTGATACGGGCTTGTCAATAGCGATTTTTAATCATTTTTGTATGGTTATTAATGGTGATATAGGGTAGTTAATTTTTACTGTCTGACCGCGCGAAAAAAATATTTTGTCAAAACAAATATTCTGCTTATTTTTGCGGCATAATTATTAATTGATTCGTTATGGTAGAAAAAAAATTGATGACGGAAGAAGAAAAAGACCGTGTTTATTCAGAGGCATTACGCTTGTCGAAAGCCGGTAAAAAGGCGGAAGCAAGGGCGTTGGAAAACACTATTCCTTTTCAGCCTTGGGCAGCAGCTTTTATAAAAAAATATCTGGGCTTGGAAGAACTACTGTCTATTGACGGTAATTTTGCAGAAGTAGAAAAGGTTTATGGAAAAGAATGGCTTGTTAAATGACATGCGCGTTGGCGTAGCCAAACTTGCAAAGGGAAGGCGAATGCTTTATATTAAAGGCACGGAAGTTGAAGGTCTTGAACAATATAAGGTATGCCCAAAGATGCTTTTCATATTGCCTGCCTGTCGGATTCGGCTCGTGTGCGCAACGGACTTTCGCGAATGGGACTTTCGCCAGAAGACAGGCAGATAGCGCGTAAACGAATCGAGATGCTTGCCGTTGCGCAAGATTGCTACGCCGCTATGCAGAAAAAAACAGCGCCCGATCAATAATATCCAGACTATTTTGAGGAAGAAATCACCCGCGTTTTGTAAAGCCTTACATTAGGGATGGTAAGCGTCTTTTCAGGGTTGCGGAAATAGATATTTCGCGTCCACCATTCTTCTTCGGCTTTGGTGAATACGAGCCGTCCGGTCGTTTCGTCAAAGTTTACCGATTTCACTTCAGGGATGCCTGCCAGCGGCTCAAACGGTGTGAAAGTCTCCTCCGAAATATCGAAAATATACACGCTGTTGGTAGCTGTAACGAGCAATTTATCTTTCGAGATGCGCGATAAATCGTGTCCGTCGTCTTCGGGCAATTGCCATTCGCGAGTTTTGTTGAGCGAGGGATCGGCGCCTGTCCAGTTGCGCAAAGCATATTCGCGCAGCACATTGTAGCCGAGAACGTAGAGTCGTTGGCGGGCGTCGTTCCATACGGCGCCGTGTCCCGAATATAGCGTGTCGCGAAAGAGCAGGCGTCCGGGAGTGCCGTAATCATATACCTCAAGGCTGTTGCCGCCCTCGCTGATGGACAGGGCTACAGCTACGCGGTTGCCGGGCAGTATGTCGGCAGAGTGCGAGTTGGGTGTGCGTGCGTAGAACAGGCATTTGCGGGTCGTACGGTCAATAAGAGCCACGGCGCTGCCTCCGGTGAAGAGTATCCGGCTATTGCCGTTGACCGATTTGCAGTCGTTGATGGGCGGCAGGGCGTCGCGGTATTCTTTCGGCAGCGCGGTAGTCGGGTCGGCGGTATTCCATTGCCATACGTAATTGATGTTTTCGCCATCCGACTGTGCGGCGTCGATAATCATCACGCGGTCTTCGCCACAGGTGGCTACGAGGTCGTCGATAACGATATCAAAGCGGTCGTACGGCTCGTTGCGATATGCCAGATGGCGTGTAGTAGGCGAAATGCCGAACAGTGGCGAGTATGTCCTCACTTTTATTGTCCGTCCGTCGGGCATAAATTCCAGCAGTCGCAGCCATCCGTCGCCTCCGTTGCCTTCCCATCCTCCGCCAAGCGTCTGTACGTTGAACATCATCTGGTAAACGTTTCTGCCCGAAGCGTTACGGTCAACGCGAAAAGCGACATTCTCGGCAAAAATGTTGTTGTCGTTAGCCGTATGTCCGCAAATCAGCAGACGTATGTTTTCCGACGGACGCAGCAGTTTTTCCCATATCTGTACGCCGGTATTGCCCGGTTCAAGCGCATATTCGTTGCGGTCGATCAGTCGCGCGTCTTCCTTTTGCGTCTCCATATATCCGTGCGTCATAAAGATGACCGTATGATTGCGGAAGCGTTCTGAGGCAGCGAGCTTGCCTGCCCAGTCGAGCACTTCGTCGCGCGGATAAAATTCTGAGGTGATGATGAGTATGCCGCCCCAGTTCGGGTCGGTGAACTCAAACGCCGCGTTTTCGAGCGACGGTATGCCATTGCGGTTGGGTATGGCGTCAACGCAGCAGGTCTTCCACAGTGGATTGCGTTCCATCGGGAAATATTCAGGGAAGTGCGTCATCGAGTTTTCGGAGTGCAGATAGCCATAGTCGTGGTTGCCACAGGAGATGATATAAGGCGTCTTGCCGTCGAGCCTTGCAAAAGCCCGCGATGCCGCTTCCCACATCTCGCGACCGGTCTGGTTAGTATGTCGCTGCGGTACGATATTTTCGTTCTGTTCAACGAGGTCGCCTGTGCAGAGTACACCTTTGATATTGAGCCGGTTGAGATTATCGGCAATCCACGCCGTACAAAGGTCGAACAGCGGCTGGTTGACGTCGTATTTCGTGTATCCCTGCGGATCGCCAAGCAGTACGAAGGTGAAGGCATCGGGATGAGTGAGCTGCTGCGGGTCGGCGCGGCGCGGTTCGGGCAACTGCGCTTTCATCGGCAGGATCAAGGCGGCAAGCGCCATACAAATAAAGTATTTCTTCATGTCGTCAGTAAGTTTACAAGTAGCTTTTCAATTTTTCGCTTAGACCGCAAAGGTAAGCAATTTTTTTGAAATTACGACAGACAGAGGAAATTTTCTGCCGCCGTGCTAATGATTACTGACTTTTATCTTCAAAATTGCCGGTTCAAGGTTCTTTGCCGTCGCACGTACTGTTATCTCGCCCTGCTTATTAAATGGACGGATGATGGCTTGAGCTTTGCCGCGCCATGCCTCGAAAGGATTGTGGTTGAAACTCTTCATTCCGCGTATGTCGGTATTTCCGCAAGCAATCAATTCTCCATCACCGTCAACAGACAGGCTTATGCTGCTATCGGATAGGGGAACGAGATTGCCATCCCTGTCAGTTATCTCTATCTTAATGAAACACAGGTCGTTGCGGTCGGCAAGAATGGCGGAACGGTCGGCTGCGAGACGTATGGCAGCAGGAGCGCCCGCCGTAACAAATGTTTTTGTAGCTACCGTCTGATTTCCGTCCATCGCTATAGCCTTGAGTTCGCCGGTAGAATAAGGTACATCAAACGTGGCGATATACTTGTCAGCCTCGTTCAAGGTCGCCTCGCCAACAGTTTGACCGTTGAGCAGCAACCTGACCTGCGGCGCTTTCGTAAATACTCTCACCTGCAGCTTTTTGCCTTCGCTGCCGTTCCACGTCCAGTGCGGATACTCACGCGACCATGCCCACAGCGTGCCCGATTCTGCCAGACCGTCGGGTATAGGCTCGTGCACAACCATTTCAAGAGCGCTGTTGCCCCAAAGGATATCTTTGTACAACAGTTGCGATTTCTTTTCGCCCGTCAGGTCGATGTCGCCGCTGGGATTTTGAAAGGCGTTCCATGCGGATGCTTGGAAGTCAACCAACATATCGAAAATATTTACTCCCTCAGGCAGTTTGATGTTGGAAAAGTTGCCCATAAAATCTGCAACTTCGCTGGGCGGGACATAGTTCGTTTCAGCCATCCCGACTTCGCCCATATAATCCCATGCCGTCCAGATGAAATCACCTATCACATAAGGATATTTCTCTACCGCTTTCCAGTAGTCGTATGCGCTCTTGCAATACGATTCGGAGGTGTAGATTATCCTGTCGGGATATTTCCGGTGGTCGCTTTCTATCTTGTCGAGCATATAGTTGTAGCCGCAGATATCGGTGATGGCGAACGCTTCGGCTGTGGCGTCCCATCCTTTAGTATAGAAAAACTCTGTTATGGCTTGAGTAACAGGGCGTGTGGGGTCAAGCTCGCGCACTCGTGCAGTCAGATCGCGGGCTATGCGCAGTCGATTGTTTTCGTCCGTCTCAAATATCTCGTTACCTATACTCCACATTATGACGCTGGGATGGTTGCGGTCGCGCAGCATCATTGCCGTGAGGTCGCTGTTCCACCATTCGGCGAAGAAACGCGAGTAGTCGTCCGGGTTCTTATGCGTTTCCCACATATCGGTGAACTCGTCGATAACCACCATCCCCAGACGGTCGCAAGCGTCGAGCAAAGCGGTAGATGGCGGATTGTGTGATAGGCGGATGGCGTTGAAGCCATACGATTTGAGCAATTCTATCTTGCGCTCTTCGGCACGAGCAAATGCAGCCGAGCCAAGCAGACCGTTGTCGTGATGGATACAACCGCCCTTAAGCAGAACAGTCTCGCCGTTAAGCAAAAATCCTTTGTTGGCAGTAAACTGTATGGAACGTATGCCGAAGGTCTGCGAATATGTGTCAATAATCTTGCCGTTTTTACTTATGCTTATTTCAGCGGTATATAGATTAGGCGAATTGATTGACCAGAGCAGGGGATTGGCAAGGCTTATGGTCTGACTTGACGAGCTTTCTTTGCCCGCTGCAACTCGTATGGTTTCGGCAGCCGTTCCCGCCTTCTTGCCCGACGGGTCTGAAAGTTGTATATTCACCTCAGTTTGCGCATCAGCGTCGCCATCATTAGCGATGATAACGACAACTTCTACGTCAGCAGACCGAGCGCTTACCTGCGAAGTGCTGACGCATACACCCCATGGCGTAATGTGAAGAGGGTCTGTCAGCATAAGCGTAACATTGCGATAGATGCCGGAACCGCTGTACCAGCGCGAGTTGCGTCCCGTGTTATCCACCTTGACGGCAACGACATTCACTTGTCCCGCCTTGGCAAGATGTTTTGTGATGTCGAAATAGAAAGGAGTATAGCCGTTCTTATGTTCGCCGACTTTCTGTCCGTTGACCCAGACCTCGGTCTCCATATACACTCCGTCGAATAGCAAAGTTGCAGTCTTATCCCTGTCGTCGGGGTTGACAGTGAAATGCTTGCGATACCAGCCTGTACCGCCAATGACATGTCCCGTGGAGTTGCCGTTGCCGGGCGATTTGCGGGAGAACGGACCGATTTGTTCGTCGCTGTCGTAGCCGGGCAAATCCATGATGCTGTAATCGTGCGGAAGGTCGATTGTCAACCAGCCGGAATCGTCATAGTCGGCGGTTTCGGCGCCAACTAATGAATCGCGAACAAAGCGCCATCCATCATCGAACGGGATGTTGCGAACTGTCATTTGCGTACATGCCGTCAAAGCTGTCATCAATACGCACAGGTTTGCTAAAATCATTTTTTTCATCGTTACATAATTTAGTTTGGACAATAAAATTTTTGACGATGCAAAATTAGTCGCTTTTTTTACATCCCGCAAGGTCTAAAAGGATATAATTTTGGTCTGTTTGGCGCTTTTGCGCTATTCCACCAACCGATACTTGGCAATAGCTGTTCGGTAAAAGTTAGCAGAAAAAAATGTCGGAATTTGATTGCAGGCTTACGAATTAGCAGTATCTTTGCAGCCGGAAAATGGCATAAACTTACTGCTTTTATCTGCAAAAGCAGTAAGTTTCTGCCAAAAAATATAAAAAATATGGATATAAAAAGAAGAGGTTCAAGCAATTATGGATTTTCCATTTCTGAGTAAAAGAACCGGAAATATTTACCGAACTTTTTCACCAAGATGCCCGTCGAAGAACGATGTGGAACAGTTTTATGCGGAAAAACAAACTCGAAGAGATTGATTTCGCAGAAGTCGTAAAAACAATAACCGAACAATTGCAGCCAATTTATAACAGCATAATGAAATCAGACGTTGCCAACACGTGAAATAGTGATGATTCCGTTACCGGCAATCAATCTTGTAAGCACAAAGACAGCGACAATGTATCAGCTCGACAGAGAACGCCCATCCTATTTCATTATCAAACTACTACTGTCGAGAGTAGAGTATATCACGCCGATCGTAGATCGGCGCGAGAAGGAATTTTTTATCTCGCAGAGGTTGTCAAAATTGGTCGGCGCATGATATTTTATTTTCCAAAACGCGCCATCCCCTTTATCTTACCATTTTTGCGCCTCTCTTTCAAATGCTTCATAAAATACTGAATTTCACTTTTTTGATTATGCTGAATATTTAACGGCAGAATATGGTTTACTATTTCTTCTTTTTCTTTGTTTTCAATACAGGTTTTGGCAGCGTCTGATTTGATTTCTTCCGCACAGGGAAAATATTCTACTTTAAAATGGTCAATTATTTCATTGGTAACCTTTTCGTTCGATTGATCCTCCGCCACAAGACTTGAAATTGATTGGCGAAAAGTTGATAAAACACCTGATTTGACACAGCTCAACGTGTGTTTTTGATTGACGTGCCAATTCAGTCTGGCACGCAAGGATTCCTTAACAGCAATACCCACATACATAAGATAATACTCTGACAGTTCGTTTTCGCCCCGCGTGAGTTTTTCGAGAATATCGGCGGCAAAAGCGCCAAGCAACTGTTTGGCAATGTTTTCTTTACACCACCAGCGATACCATCCCGGATTGGATGGAACGGTTTCTAACGTCTGCTTGTTACGTAATAATTTTGCATCTGTAATCATAATGTTCCGATTTTATTGTTCAACCATTGTAATCTTTTGCCAATTGTCATGCCTTTCATTGGAATTTCGGTTTTTCTCAACTTTGGCAAAAGAGATTCGCAGTAATTCTTCCCCGCAAGAAAGATAAATTTGTCATCGTCCAAATTACTAACTGATTTCAACTGTTCCAATACTTTGGCAGCCCACTGTTCCTTAGCCGCTTTACCCATCCTATTCAGAGTTTCATCATACGGCTCAATAACTCTGTCCAATTCCAAAAGTCCAAATTTAGCCGACAAAATAAAAATATTATCGGGTTTTAGCACATCCTGTGCATATTTCAGACTTTTAGTAAACAACGCGCTCAAATACAAATCTTTTGCTTTGGATTTTTCTTTCCTTTTTTTGCTGACGCACGAAATCAATGCAATATTTTTCATCGTTCTTATTGTATTAATTATTAAATATTTCCTTTTTAAGTTCTGACAGTTTTATTGACGGTCTGTTGCCTCCTTCCTCATACCAGTAAATGGTAGGATCGTCATTGATATTCAGTCCAAATTTCTTGACAATTTTATGGTTGTTTTCATCCGGATAATACAACAACAAAGTACGTTTGCCACTTTCTATGAAAAGCCCATCTTCTTTCGGATTAATTGCATTGTAATGAAATCTGTTGCGATTATTTGCGATTGCGGCTAAAATATGCGCTTTTTGAGCAGATTCCTTTGCTGATCTTCCATTTACAACCAGAAATTCCGCAAAACTTGTCATAATATTCCTTAATTCGTATGGCTTATCATCTTCTAACTGGCTGCAAAATTTGGACAAAAACTCCCAAATAGTCTTGGGAGTTGCATCTCCTCTATCACCCTTTTGTTTCGTTGATATGTCCGGAAAAATAACCGATGGTTGGAGTCCGTTCAGTTCCGAAAGTTTTATTGACGGTCGTTCTTCGCCATCTTTTGCTTTCTCAAACCAGTAAATTGTAATATCCTCTTTGATGTTTCGGCTGAATTTTTTGACGATTTTATGATTATTTTCATCAGGATAATAAAGTAATAATGACCGTTTTCCGCCCTCTCTGAAAAGTTCGTCTTCTTTCGGATTAATTGCATTGTAATGAAATCTGTTGCGATTATTTGCGATTGCGGCTAAAATATGTGCCTGTTGGGCTGTTCCTTTCGCAATTTTTCCATTATTGCTTAGGAATTTTTCAAAACCCGCTTTAATATTTCTCAACTCGTATGACTTATCGTCTTCTAACTGATCGCAAAATTTGATTAAATAGGCTTGAATGGTTGTATCCTCCACTATTACTACATCAATATCCATTTTCATTTTCTGTAATCCGTCGATTATCTTATCATACAGGTTGATTATAGCTTGCGGTAAACCAACAATTTTGCGTTGTTCAAATTCGTATATAGCTTTTTTAAGAATGCTTTTAATTTTATCGCTGCTTAATATCCTGTATTGGTTACATCTACCGCCAACGATGATGGCTATCCGTTCTTCTGAAATATCATCGCCATCATCAATAAACTCATGTGCTAATGTGTTGATAATTTGCTTTGTTGCTGTGCGTACAGGAAAAAGCAAATCCATAATCCGCTGCCAAGCGGTGAAAAGAATTGTTATTCCGCCCAAAGCGCCCAAAATTCCGATAATTAATTCTAATTTCATATTATTTTGATTTTAAAAGTTTTACATTCGCTGTATCAAGGTCAAGGAAATTGGCGCCTCTGTCAAGCGCCTTTTCGACTTCGTCTGCTTTGATTTGGTCAAATTGCGCATAACT
>JAISTS010000016.1 GCA_031272455.1 Tannerella sp.
TCTCAAATATTTTTCACACAAAAAAAATAATGCGTACTTTTGCGGCGAAATAAAATTAAATATTCTTTGAAGTATTAGCATGGCAAAAGCGATTAAAATCAAAAAGGGCTTGGATATCAACCTGAAAGGGAAAGCCGCAGAGGTGTTTGTCGAGGCGGCGAAGGCTGACAGGTTTGCTGTCGTTCCCGACCATTATGTCGGCATCACGCCCAAAATTACGGTGCGTGCCGGCGACCGCGTGAAGGCGGGGACGACGGTGATGACGGACAAGCAGTTTCCCGAAATCAGGTTCGTTTCGCCCGTGAGCGGGGAGGTCGAAGCCGTCAACCGTGGCGAGAAACGTCGAGTGCTGAACATCGTAATCAAACCCGACGGGCAGGATGCGGTCGAGACTTTCGCCGTCAAGCCTGTTGCCGAGTGCAGTGGCGACGACGTCAAGGCGTTGCTGCTCGAATCGGGCTTGTGGGCATACATCAAACAGCGTCCGTACGACCGTGTGGCGTCGCCCAACGTCGTGCCGCGCGACATCTTCGTTACGGCATACAACACGGCGCCCCTCGCGCCCGACTTCGATTTCATTGTCAAGGGCGAGGAAGAGGCTTTGCGCACGGGGCTTGCCGCACTTGCCAAACTTACGACGGGGACGGTCTATGTCGGGGTGAAGAAAGGCAGCAGCCTGTCGTTGCCCAACGTGGAGGTCGTCGAACTCGACGGTCCGCATCCCGCAGGCAATGTCGGCGTGATGATAAACCATATCAAGCCGGTCAACAAAGGCGAAACGGTCTGGACGCTCAATGCCGCCGACGTGCTCTTCATCGGGCGACTATTCCTGACCGGAAAGGTTGATTTCACCCGCATCGTGGCGCTCACCGGCTCCGAGATGACCGAGCGCGGCTATGTGCGTACGACGGCCGGATGCACCATCGCCAGCCTGACGCAAGGCAAAACACTGCCCGGCAACAGTCATATACGCCTGATTAGCGGCAATGTGCTGACGGGCACGAAGGTCGCGCCCGACGATTTCCTTGGCGCGTACGATAATCAGATAACCGCCATCCCCGAAGGCGACGAGACGGACGAGTTCCTTGGCTGGGCAATGCCGGGTTTCGGGAAATACAGCGTCAGCCGCACTTATCTGTCGTGGCTCGAAAGCAAAAAGAAAGAACACGTCATTGACGCCCGCATCCGCGGAGGTCGGCGGGCGATGATTATGTCGAACGAATACGACCGCGTGTTCCCGCTCGACATCCTGCCCGAATACCTGCTCAAAGCTATCATCACTTTCGATATTGACAAGATGGAAAACCTTGGCATATACGAAGTTGCACCCGAAGACTTTGCGCTGTGCGAGTTTGTTGACACGTCGAAGATTGAAATACAGAAAATCGTCCGCAGCGGGCTGAATTTGCTGTACAAAGAAATGAATTAGTAACTTATAAACATAAACAGATTGAAAGCGTTAAGGAATTTTCTCAACAAAGTAAAGCCTTCTTTCGAGGAAGGCGGGAAACTGTCGGCGTTGCGTTCCGTTTTCGAGGGATTTGAATCCTTCCTGTTCGTCCCGAATGACACGTCCAAATCGGGCGTACATATCCACGACAGCATAGACTCGAAACGCACGATGACGGTGGTGATTATCGCATTGATGCCGGCACTGCTTTTCGGTATGTATAATACAGGCTATCAGCATTATATCTCAATCGGAGAGGCGGCTGCGACATCGTTCTGGCTGATTTTTGCGTACGGACTGCTGGCTGTCTTGCCGAAAATCATCGTTTCGTATGTCGTAGGGCTTGGCATTGAGTTCATTGCAGCCCAGATAAAGAAAGAAGAGATACAGGAAGGCTTCCTCGTTTCGGGGATGCTGATACCGATGATTGTGCCGATAGACACGCCGCTGTGGATGATTGCAGTGGCGACGGCGTTTGCCGTGATTTTCGCCAAGGAAGTGTTCGGCGGCACGGGCTATAATATATTTAATGTAGCGCTCGTTACGCGCGCGTTCCTCTTTTTTGCCTATCCTGCGGCAATGTCGGGCGACAAGGTTTTTGTCCGCACGGCAGACACATTCGGACTTGGCGCGGGAACGGTCGTTGACGGCTTCACCGGTGCGACGCCTCTCGGACAGATTGGTACGGCGGGCAAGGAACTAATCGGCAAGTTCAACGTAACGGACACGCTCGGAGATCCGCTCTCGCTGTGGGATATGATCGTCGGGCTGATACCCGGCTCCATCGGCGAGACAAGCGTTATCGCTATCCTGCTCGGCGCCGTTATCCTGCTGTTTACCGGCGTGGCAAGCTGGAAAACGATGATTTCCGTATTCGTCGGCGGCGCTGTGGCTGCGCTCGGCTTCAACCTGATAGGAACGACCGTCGCAATGACCGTTTCGCCGGTTGAACATCTTGTGCTGGGCGGATTTGCGTTCGGCGCAGTCTTTATGGCTACCGACCCCGTTACTTCGGCGCGTACCGAGACGGGCAAGTATATCTATGGACTGCTCGTAGGCGCTTTTGCCATAATTATCCGTGTGCTTAATCCCGGCTATCCCGAAGGTATGATGCTGGCTATCCTGCTGATGAACACCTTCGCGCCGCTGATTGACTACTTCGTGGTCGAAGGGAATGTGAAACGGAGATTGGCGAGAATTAAGAATTAAAAGATGATGAATAGGTTGGTTTTGAGTATTATAGTGTGTTTGTGCGCTTCCATTATGGTTGCCTGCAATGATGACGATAAAGAGTATGTGATTAAGAAAGATTACTGCTGGACGTTTATCTCAGGCGATACTGCGGGCGATTTCCGTTTTCACTGGGAAGGCTCTTACAAGGGCGATGAATATAAAAATTTGCTCGAACATGGCGGCGTCTGTTCTTATTCTGCATCTCTGATTGGTACTGAGATTTGGTGGGGTAAGAACTACAATTACGATCGCGACGGCGACATTATCAAGATTTACAAGCATAACGATAGTGAAGCCGTCTGGCTTGAAGGCTATATCTCAGGCGAGAGGATGTTTTTAAGCAACGATACTCTGAATTACGAACTGACACAACTGTATTGAACTATAAATAAAGCAGAAAGATGAACAAATACAAATGTAAAATATGTGGCTATATCCACGAAGGAGCGACGCCGCCCGATGTATGTCCGATATGCGCGGCGCCGGCGTCGGAGTTTGAAAAACTGAAAACCGGCGGCATCAATCGCGACGGCAATGTTTATACCATCGTCTATGCCTCCGTAATGGTGGTGTTTGTCGCTATCGCGCTGGCATTCACGTCGGAATCGCTCCGCAGCCGCCAGAAATTGAACGAGGATACCGACAAACGGCAACAGATACTTCGTTCGCTGAATGTGGTCGTAACGGGTGCGCAGACCGAAGCCAAGTTTAATGAGATAATCCGCGAGTCGTATCTTGTGGACGATAAAGGACAGCAAACGGCAGGCGACGCCTTCGCGCTCGATGCAGTAAAGGCTTTTGAACAACATACTTACCCCGTCTTCGTGGCAAACATTGACGGCGCGACGAAGTATGTCCTTGCCCTGCGAGGCAAAGGGCTGTGGGGACCCATCTGGGGCTATATCGCTGTGAATGACGATAAAACGACCGTCTTTGGCGCCGATTTCAGCCATGCCAGCGAGACACCCGGACTTGGAGCCGAGATAACGACGGCGGAGTTTAAGTCTCAATTCGCAGGAAAACAGTTGTTTAAGGATAACGTTTTCAAGAGCATCGCCGTAGTCAAAGCCGGTCGCAGCGTGCAGGGACAGGACTATGTGGATGGCATTTCCGGAGGCACACTCACCAGCAACGGCGTCAATGCCATGCTGCTGACGAGCGTCGGAGCTTATGAGGAGTTTTTGAAGAGCAAATAGGCGTCAAGTGATTATTACGCGACAAAGATGAACGAGAATACACAGAAATACGTCAATTTGCTGATGGTGTATTACTGGAATAAATAATTAAATAACAATATATTATGAACGAGAAAAACAAATTGGTATTATTCAATCCGCTGAGCAAGAACAACCCGATAACGGTACAGATGCTCGGTATTTGTTCGGCGCTGGCGGTAACGGCTAAACTTGAACCTGCCATCGTGATGGCGGTGTCGGTAACGGCGGTCGTGGCGTTTGCCAACGTCATTATCTCGCTGTTGCGCAACACGATACCTAACCGCATCCGCATCATCGTACAGTTGGTTGTAGTCGCGGCGCTGGTAACGGTTGTCAGCGAGATACTGAAAGCCTTCGCCTACGACGTGAGCAAGATGCTCTCCGTCTATGTCGGGCTGATAATCACGAACTGCATCCTGATGGGGCGGCTCGAAGCCTTTGCGCTCGCCAACCGACCGTGGGAATCGTTCCTCGACGGCATCGGCAACGGCTTGGGCTACGGCATCATCCTTGTCATCGTCGCCTTTTTCCGCGAACTGCTGGGAGCGGGCACGCTGTTCAACATCCGCGTCATCCCCGAAGCATGGTACATTAAATCAGGCGGTTTCTACGAAAACAACGGTATGATGATCATGCCCACGATGGCGCTTATGCTCGTCGCGGTAATCATCTGGATACACCGCTCGCGCGATAAGGAATTGCAGGAGAAAAATTAACGTAACTTATTAAAAAACAATATAATATGGAAGATATTTTAAGCATCTTTGTACGGTCAATATTTTCGGAGAACATGATTTTCTCCTACTATCTGGGGATGTGTTCGTTCCTTGCCGTATCCAAAAGCGTGAAAACAGCTATGGGACTGGGTGTTGCGGTAACATTCGTGCTCGTCTGCACGCTGCCGCTCAACTATCTGCTCGAAAACTTTATGCTGAAAGAAGGCGCGTTGAGCTGGCTCGGCAGTATGTTCGAGGGCGTCAACCTGAGCTTCCTCTCCCTCATCCTCTTTATCGCTGTCATTGCGGCATTTACGCAATTGGTGGAGATGGTTGTAGAGCGGTTTTTGCCGGCGCTCTACGCTTCGCTGGGCATTTTCCTGCCGCTGATAGCCGTCAACTGCGCCATCATGGGCGGTTCGCTCTTTATGCAGCAGAAAGAATTTGCCAATGCAGGCGTGGCGACGATCTACGGCTTCGGCTCCGGCTTGGGCTGGTTTCTGGCGATAGTCGGCATGGCTGCCATCCGCGAGAAACTTGCCTATTCCAACGTCCCCAAACCCCTGCGCGGACTGGGCATCGCCTTCATCCTGACCGGGCTGATGGGCATCGGATTTATGTGTTTTTCGGGAATAAGTATTTGATAATTAAGAATATAAATTAAAAAATAATATTGCAATGATTATATTAATGTCAGGCGGACTAACAATTTTGGCGGGAGCGATAGTGTTCCTTGTCATGACGCTAATCCTGGTGATCGCGCTACTGATTGCCAAGGCGAAACTGATACCATCGGGCAATATCCGGATGGTGGTCAACGACGAAAAAACATTCGACGTCCCGATGGGCGGAACAGTGCTTGGCACGCTCCAAAGCCAGGGCATCTTCCTCTCGTCGGCTTGCGGCGGAAGCGGCTCGTGCGGACAGTGCCGGTGCCGCGTCCCCGAAGGAGGAGGCAACATCCTGCCTACCGAAGTCGGATTTTTCTCGCGCAAACAGATACAGGCGCACTGGCGGCTCGGATGTCAGACGAAAGTGAAAAACGACATCAAAGTCGTTGTCCCCGAGGAAGTTTTCGGCGTGAAAGAATGGGAATGTACCGTCATCTCGAACAAAAACGTGGCGACCTTCATCAAGGAATTTATCGTCGCGCTGCCGCCGGGCGAACACATGGACTTCGTACCCGGAAGCTATGCGCAAATCAAAATACCCGCATACTCAATGGATTACGACGCCGACATAGACAAGGCGCTTATCAGCGACGAATACCTGCCCTCGTGGCAAAACTACGGACTGTTCGGGCTGAAATGCACCAACACGACGCCCACCATCCGCGCCTATTCGATGGCGAACTATCCCGCTGAGGGCGACCGCATTATGCTCACCGTCCGCATCGCCACGCCGCCTTTCAAGCCGAAGCCGCAGGTCGGTTTTCAGGACGTAATGCCCGGCATCGCATCCTCGTATATCTTCACCCTCAAACCGGGCGACAAGGTAACGATGAGCGGTCCCTACGGCGAGTTCCATCCCATTTTCGACTCCAAACGCGAGATGATGTGGATCGGCGGCGGCGCGGGAATGGCGCCCCTGCGTGCACAGATCATGCACATGACAAAGACGCTCCATACCACCGACCGCAAAATGTCGTATTTCTACGGCGCGCGCGCACTCAACGAAGTCTTCTACCTCGACGATTTCCTGCAAATACAGAACGACTTCCCGAACTTCACGTTCCACCTCGCGCTCGACCGCCCCGACCCTGCCGCCGACGCCGCAGGAGTGAAATACACCGCCGGATTCGTGCATCAGGTCATCTACGAGACCTATCTCAAAGACCACGAGTTCCCCGAAGACATTGAATACTATATGTGTGGTCCCGGTCCGATGGCAAAAGCCGTCGAAACGATGCTCGACAACCTCGGCGTCCCCCGCGAAATGCTGCATTTTGATGATTTTGGAGGATAGATGAATCTGCGGCACGAAAAAAAACGGAAAAAATTTGGCAGTTGTTATCCAATTAGCTAACTTTGTGCCAGAAATTAGATGTGATATGGTAAAAGAAGTAAGACAAATATTCTATTACAGACGTTATTATCTGGATTTCTTTGACACATTGAAACCCGAAGTGCAGAAGAAATTCAACTGGACGTTGCAACTTGTCTCAACACTTGACAGGGTACCGAGGAAATATTTCGACCATATTACAAATTCGACAGGACTTTATGAAGTCAAAGTCGAGGTTGGTTCTGATATTTACAGGGTTTTCAGTTTCTTTGATGAAAACAAGTTGGTAATACTTGTTAATGGATTTCAAAAGAAAACACAGAAAACGCCTGATAATGAAATAATAAAAGCGGAAAAACTAAAAAAACAATATTTCGATGAAAAAAATGAACAGTAATTTGACATCATTCGCAGACCATTTGGACAGCCAATACGGTAAGCGAGGAACAGAAAGCCGGGAACGCTATGAGGAGGAGTTTGAGGCGTTCAAATTAGGCGTCCTCTTGCAGGAACTTCGGAAAGAGAAGGGCTTAACTCAGGAGGCGCTTGCCCGCAAGTGTGGCACAACTAAGACATATATCTCCCGTATTGAAAACAATACCAGTGATATACGTCTGTCAACGCTTATGCGCATCGTGCGTGAAGGTTTTGGAAGTCGTTTAAACTTGCAAGTAGTATGATCTGATAATAAGTGAAATAGCGATAAAGAATAAGTGACAGATTTGTTAAACATAAAAGAAGCGGCAGATTGGGCAAGCAACCACATTGGAAAGAATGTAACCCCGTCTAATATTTCGTATCTGATCCAGTACGGACGAGTGCGGAAGATTGGCGAAAACGGCTCAACGCAAATTGCATTGAACGACCTCGTAAATTATTATAAGTCATTTAATGGGGCGCGGGAAGTAATTTACAAAGAGCATAAAATTATGGGAGACAATATCATATACAAAATTACAGTTGAAGACTTGCAATACGAGGCAATGGAAAGTATCGGAAGAAAAAGAAATGCGTTGTGGCAAAAGGGATACAGGTACAGAAAAAATGACAAAACGGCTTTGGGAAACCCTTATTTCTCAAAAGCACCCTTAGTAGCAGGAATGAACAACCCTGATATTTCTCCCTTATTCCCTTATTTTCAACAAGTTAATAATTGCAACTATGGATATACAATATAACAATCTTTATACACATTTCGTTTTTACAACAAAAGACCGTTTCCCTTGCATTTTGGAAAAACATCGGGTACGGATAGAAAAATATATTACTGGAATTGTCAATAATCATAAATGCAAGATGTACGCGATTTATGCTAATCCTGAACACGTTCATTTTTTGGTTTCGCGCAATCCTGAAATGAGCGAAAAAGTAGTAGCAGATTTGGTTGCAAATGCTTCCGAAATTTTTATCAACAACGAAAAATTGGTG
>JAISTS010000110.1 GCA_031272455.1 Tannerella sp.
CTGCGCAGTATTGCGGGCGGTCAGCCGCAGTCTCCGGCGGCAATTGCTCCGGTCAAAGTCGCAGCGCTTCAGGTCTATGCGACGGATGGAGTGCTGTATGTCAGCGGCTTAACCGCAGGCGCTACGCTGAGCATTTACGACATTGCAGGCAAGCTGATTTACAGCGCCAAAGCATCGTCGGCGACGCAAAGCATCCCGTTCACCGGCAAAGGCGTTTATATCGTCAAGTCGGGCGACAGCAGCGTAAAAATCAAGTTGTGAGCAACTTATAATGTCATAAGAGACTGTCCGCCGCCTGCGCGGGCGGTCTCTTTTTTTTATGAACCACAAAGGCAAACAAGTCAAATAAGTTTCAATTGAAGAAAACCCTTTGCGACCTTTTGCGTTATCTTTGCGCTCTTTGCGGTAAAAAAATATTTGTTTTATTAGGTGAATATCTCCAAGCATTTCAAGCTGTTTGCAAAGTTCGTTCCCGCTGCGAGGCAAAGGCGAGGCAGGCGAGGATGTCCTGCCGTGTCAGTTCGGGAAAGTCGGCAATGATTTCGTCGAACGACATATCTGCCGACAGCCAGCCCAGCACATCGTAAACCGTGATACGTGTGTTTCGCACGCAAGGTTTGCCGAAACGTTTGGCGGGGTTGATGCGAATAATGTCCTGATACGTATTCATAAATATTCAGTTTTGTATTGACAGCACAAAGATACTGAGAATTTTTTGTTTTCGACGAGACAGTCAAAAAAATATTTTTGAAAAAAAATTGCGTTTTTTTTGGTGGTATCAAAAAAAGTCTGTACATTTGGTTGTTTTTATTTGAGTACGAATTTATAATTAAAGCAGGTGTCATTATGAGTTACCTTAAGTTCGACAAAACGATGTTGATAAATCTTGAGGAATCGCTGCTACGCGAGGTTCTCAGGACGAACAGGAAAGGCGCGTACCATTGTACGACGATAGTTGATTGCAATACGCGGAAGTATCACGGCGTGCTTGTGATGCCTGTGCCGGCGATTGACGACGAGAATCACGTGCTGCTCTCGTCGTTCGACGAGACGGTCATTCAGCACGGCGCTTCGTTCAATCTTGGCATCCACAAATACGGTGGCAACAACTACAGCCCTGCGGGGCACAAATACATCCGCGAATACACAATGGACGTTGTGCCGCGAACGGTATATCGCGTAGGCGGGGTCATTCTCGAAAAGGAGAAGATTTTCTCGAAGACTGACAATCAGATACTTATAAAATACACTCTGCGCGATGCACATTCGGCGACGACGCTTCGTTTTCGTCCTTTCCTCGCTTTTCGCAGCGTCAAAGACCTGACTTACTGCAACAACCGCGCCAATCTGTCGTATCAGGAAGTGCCAAACGGCATCAAGATGTGCCTCTACAGCGATTATCCCGACCTGTATATGCAGTTTAACAAAAAACCGAAGTTCGTTTACGAGCCATACTGGTACAACGGCATAGAGTATCCGAAAGAGCAGGAGCGGGGTTACGAATACAAGGAAGACCTGCTCGTGCCGGGCTATTTTGAGCTGCCTATCCGCAAGGGCGAAAGCATAATTTTCTGCGCAGGAGACATACAGCGCAAGGGATTGAAAAATCTTCCCGAAGAATTTGAGGCTGAAGTGCGCGATCGCACACCACGTTCGAGCTTCTTCAACTGCCTGAAAAATTCAGCCCACCAGTTAGCTTACCGTCCGAACAACGGCGACAATATCTATCTGCTTGCCGGCTATCCGTGGTTTCGCGTCCGCGCCCGCGATATGTTCGTCGCGATGTCGGGGGCGACGCTCTGCATCGGCGAGGAAGATGTATATAAACAACTGATGAACAGCGCTATACCCGCCCTGCAAACCTTTATGCGCGACGGGATGCCCGACAAGGTGATACGCGAAATCAACGAGCCTGACGTGCTGCTCTGGGCTGTCTGGAACATACAGCAGTTCAGCCTGAAAAAAGGCGTCGAAGAGACTAAAACACTTTACGGTGAGTTAGTTAACGAAATCATCAGCTATATCATTGCGCAGCGACATCCGTATATGAAGGTGTCGAGCGAGAGCGGCTTGGTCTATTGCGAGGGCGCCAACCGACCGCTCACGTGGATGAATTCGGTGGTCAACGGCAAGCCCGTAGTACCGCGAACAGGCTTTATTGTCGAGCATAATGCGCTGTGGTATAACGCATTGTGCTTCGCAAAAGAACTCAACGGCGATGGCACACAACCGGAAATCGACAGGCTTATCAAGCTGCTCGACCATTCGTTTCCGGCGACCTTTGTCAATAAATACAATTATCTGTTTGATTATGTGAACAATAAAGAACAGGACTGGAGCGTACGTCCCAATATGGTTGTGGCGCTTGCCTGTCCTTACTCGCCTCTGACGAGGTTACAGAAAAAGGGAGCGCTCGATATCATCACCAAAGAGTTGTTGACACCCAAGGGATTGCGCTCGCTCAGCCCGAAAAGCAACGGCTATCGTCCCAACTGCTCCGGTTCGCAGCACGAACGCGACCTTGCCTATCATCAGGGTGCAGCGTGGCCCTGGCTATTAGGAATGTATCTCACGGCATACATCGACCTGTTCAAATGGGGCGGCGTCTCGTTTGCCGAGCGTATGCTGATAAGCCTCGAAGAAGAGATCTCGCAGCACTGCATAGGATGTATTTCCGAAGTGTTCGATGGCAACCCGCCGTTTGAAGCTCGCGGGGCGTTCTCGTTCCTGATGAGCATAGCCGCCGCTTTGCAGGTGATAGATAAGATAGAAACGTATAATGTCGAATAATAAGGATAGAAAATGAAAGCATTAATGTTTGGATGGGAATTTCCGCCGCATATCCTCGGCGGGCTGGGGACGGCGAGCTACGGGCTGTTCAAGGGCATGGCGAAACAAAGCGATATGGAAATCACGTTTGTGATGCCTAAGCCTTGGGGCGACGAAGACCAAAGCTTCCTGAAAATCATCGGGGCATGCAACACTCCTGTCGTTTACCGCAATGTGAGCTACGACTATGTCGCCGAGCGATTGGCAAAATTTATGGATCCCGCCAAATATTTTGAGCTGCGCGACCATATCTACGACGACTTCAGCTACCGTTATGTCAACGACCTCGGATGTATCGAATTTTCAGGCAGATACCCCGACAACCTGCTCGAAGAGATAAACAATTATTCGATAGTGGCGGGCGTGATAGCACGGACAGAGCATTTCGACATCATCCACGCGCACGACTGGCTGACCTATCCCGCAGGCATACATACCAAGATGGTTAGCGGCAAACCGCTTGTCATTCACGTACATGCAACCGACTACGACCGTAGCCGCGGCAATGTCAATCCCGACGTTTACAATATTGAGAAAAACGGAATGGATTATGCCGACAGGATACTGACAGTCAGCAATATGACACGCCAGACGGTCATCGACAAATATCATCAGGATCCAAACAAAGTCATCACTGTGCACAATGCCGTTGAGCCGTTAAGTCCTGACATACTGGCGATTACCGACAAACGCGGCGTTACGGACAAAATCGTTACCTTCCTCGGACGCATCACGATGCAGAAAGGACCGGAATTTTTCGTCGAGGCGGCGGCTAAAGTGCTGGGCAAGACGAAGAATGTGCGTTTTGTGATGGCGGGCAGCGGCGATATGATGGACAAGATGATACGTTTGGCTGCACGTCGCAACATATCCGACCGTTTCCATTTCACCGGCTTTATGAAAGGCAAGCAGGTGTATGAGATTTTCCAGTCGAGCGACGTCTATGTAATGCCGTCTGTATCAGAGCCTTTCGGTATCTCGCCTCTCGAAGCTATGCAGTGCGGCGTCCCTTCGATCATCTCAAAGCAGTCGGGCTGCGCCGAAATCCTCGACTATGCCATCAAGGTTGACTACTGGGATATAGAAGCGCTTGCAGACGCTATCTACGGGCTGATTTCCTATCCCGAACTGCACGCTTTCCTGCGCGACGAAGGGCTTAAGGAAGTGAACAATATCAAGTGGGAATATGCCGGAATGAAAGTGAGAAATATATATAACGAAGTATTGCATTTATAACTAATTGATTGACATAATATTATGAAGACGATTTGTTTTTATTTCCAGATACACCAGCCATTCCGCCTGCGGAGGTATCGCTTTTTCGACATCGGTAACAGTCATTACTATTACGATGATTTTCAGAACGAAGAGATATTCAGGCGGATAGCCGAGAAGTGCTATATCCCAGCCAATCGCACCATCAAAGAGATGATTGAGCAGAGCGGCGGGAAGTTCAAAGTGGCGTTTTCTATCACGGGCACAGCTACCGAACAGATGGAAATTTATTCGCCCGAAGTGCTCGACAGTTTCAGGGAACTGGCTCAGTCAGAGAATGTTGAGTTCCTGTCCGAGACCTACGCGCACTCGCTGTCGTCGCTCGGCGACCCGGACGAATTTCGCTTTGAGGTCAAACAGCATAAGGACAAGCTTAATTCGCTATTCGGAGTAAAGCCTAAAGTGTTCAGAAACACCGAGTTGATCTATTCCGACGAGATATCCGAACTGGTTTACAGGTTGGGGTTTAAGGGGATGCTGACCGAAGGCGCCAAGCACGTATTGAGCTGGAAAAGTCCTAATTACGTCTATTCGTCGGCGACGCAACCTCAACTCAAACTGCTACTGAAAAACGACCGTTTCAGCGAAGACCTCTCGGTGCGCTTCGGCGACTACTCGTGGAACGAATATCCGCTGACCGCCGACAAGTATATCTCGTGGATAGCCCAGACGCCCGAAACGGAGAAAATATTCAGTATCTTCCTGAATTATGAGGTTTTAGGCTCGATGAAAGCCGCCGAAACGGGCATATTCGACTTTTTCAAAGCCCTGCCCAAATATGCGGAGAAAAACGGGATAACGTTTTCGCTGCCGTCGGAAGCGCTTGAAGCAAACAAGCCGATATCCTCAATATCAGTGCCTTATCCGATGTCGTGGGTCGATGAAGAAAAAGACTGCAGCTCGTGGCTCGGCAATGTGCTGCAACAGGAAGCCTTCCGCAAAATCAACGAAATCAGCGAGCGGGTGCGCCTGTGCGAAGACCGCCGCATCCGTCAGGACTGGATTTACCTCCAGAGCAGCGACCATTTCTATTATATGAACACGAAGCATTACAATATGTTCAGTCCGTACGACAACCCGTACGATGCATTCAATAATTATATGAATGTGCTGTCCGACTTTATCTTACGTGTCGAGGCGCAATATCCTTCGTCGGTCGATAACGAAGAGCTGAACTCGCTGCTGACAATGATACGCAACCAGTCGCAGGAGATAGAACAGCTGCAAAAACAAGTCGAAACGCTGCAAAAAAAGACAAAAACGGCAAAAAAAGGATGACAAAGGCTATTATTTCATTATTTACAATGCTGACAACCGGCACATTATCGGCTCAGGAACGCATCATCAAACTGTTTCCCGAAGGAGTGCCGGGCGAAGATTCCGTATATGTCGAAATAGCTGACAAAACCGGCAATAAGGTTGCTAACGAGACCGTTACGCGCATCACCAATGTTGGCGAACCGTCGATCACAATTTATGAGGCGCCCGAAGAGCTTGCGAGCGGCTCGGCGATAATCGTTTGTCCGGGCGGAGGCTACAATATTCTGGCTTACGACCTCGAAGGCGACGAAGTATGTCTATGGCTTAACGAGCTGGGTATCACGGCGATACTGCTCAAATATCGAGTGCCGCGCCGACCTGATAAGGACAAACACGAGGCTCCGCTGCAAGACCTGCAACGTGCTATCAGTGTTGTACGTGCCAACGCCGCAAATCTGAACATCGACCCGCGACGTATCGGAGTGATGGGCTTTTCTGCCGGCGCACACCTCTGCGCAATGGCATCTAACTCGTTCAATAACAGGACTTATCCTGCTAACGACGCGATGGACAGGTTCAGTTGCCGTCCGAATTTCTGCCTGCTCGTTTATCCGGCTTACCTGAGCGGAGATACGGCATTTCAGCTCGCCCCCGAATTGCAGGTGTCGGAACGCACTCCGCCAACGCTGATAATACAGGCAGAAGACGACAAGGCGCACATTAACAGCAGTTTATTCTATTATTATGCGCTCAAGGAAGCGGGCGTCCGCGCATGGATGCATCTTTACAGCAAAGGCGGACACGGATACGGGCTGCGCGACACCGGCTCGGTGGTCAACAGCTGGCCCGACCGCGCCGAAGACTGGTTTCGCGAGATAGGATTAATAGACTCCAACTGACGGAGTAAACAGCTTTATTTCAGCGCTTTGCCCTTGCGTGAGGCAAACGACAGCAAAACGATTGCGCCGGCTGCAGCATACAAATATGCGAATATGCCGGTGATATCGCCGTTGTTGCCGTAAGAATGAAGCCCCGACAGGAAATAATTCACACCGAAATAGGTCATAAGCACCGAGGCAAACGCCACAACCGAGCAAAGATTGAAAATCCATAAATTGTACTGCCGCTTGAGCAGATGCAGATGCGTAACCATCACATACACAATGATTGTTATCAGCGCCCAAGTCTCTTTCGGATCCCATCCCCAGTATCGCCCCCAAGTCTCGTTTGCCCAAACAGCGCCCATAAATGTACCAAACGTCATCAGTATCAACCCAATCCATAGCGACAGTTCGTTGACGACGCTCATTTCGCGCAGCGTTTTTTCGTGTTTTGCAAGTTTATCTTTTCGCAACACGCTCATTATAACCATATTGGTAATGCCAATCAGACAGCTGACGCCGAAGAAACCGTAAGCCGCCATCAGTACGGCGACGTGGAACATCAGCCATGGCGAATTGAGCACAGGCGCTAAATAGTTGATTTGCGGGTCCATCCAGTTCAGATTCGAGACAAACATAATTATACCGGCAAACAGCGTCGCAAGCGCGAAGGTCAGCGGGCTGCGTCGAGCGAAAATCAAGCCGACAAGGACAGTCGCCCAAGCAACATAAACCATAGTCTCGTAGGAATTGCTCCATGGTGCATAACCACCTATTTGCCAGCGCATTGCCATACCGAGCATGTGGAAATGGAATACTATGAGTACGACAATGCCTAAGGCTCTAATCAGCCAGCGCAGCCAACGTTTATCGTTGAATATCAGCGCAAAAGCAAGCACCAGCATTAAACCGCCAAGCGAGAGGTAGCCGATTTTACACCAGCGGAAGGGATTCAGACGGTTGTAGCGCAACTCACGCGCGATTTTGCTCTCGTCCAAGCCAACGCCCTCGCTGCGTTTGGTCTGGTAGGTCGCGATCATCGTCAGCAGCTCGTCTGCCCCACCCCAGTCGCCACTTTGTATAGCATCCTGCACCGACATAATGTAAGCATAAAAAATGCGGGTAACGAACAGCGAATCTGCGCCTTGGAACATCGACAGGTCGTCGCCGGGCGCATACCAGCTCATTGTATTCACATCGGGAAAGAGCTTAACAGATTTGTATTCAATCAGTTGATGCATAATATTCGCCTTCTCGTCCAACTTGATTATCTCCTTATCGAAAGCCGTTCGGTCGGTCGGCAGCTTTGCATAAGCGGCTTCCAAAGGCTGCTGTAACTTATAGCTTGCATCGTCGTTAAACAGCTCATTGTAAGAGCAATATTTCTTTGTCAACCCAAATTCGGCGCTCATTCGGTCGTTCGCGTATGCGATAAAGGGCAGCTGCGCCCACATATCGGGGGCGGCGAGTGCGCTCAAGAGGAACGCATCGGGACTCATCCCTGCTATCGTCGTCTCTTTGTGGAGTTTACGCAGTATTTCCGAGGCAAAAGTATTCATCGGGATGACACGTCCATTAGCCGCCCTGACAGCTAAAGCGCCAAAACGCATGGCGTGAGCCTTGTCGATATGTTTGTCAAGCGCGGGTATCGCCTGCTCAAGATCCGTATTGGCATAGCCACACGTCGCGACCGCCAGAAATAGCGCAGCAGCAAGCGCAACGGGCTTACCCAACTGTCTGATCAGATGGCGTATTCGACCGTTTTTACCGACTAAACACAGTACGCCTCCTACGAGCAGCATCAAATATCCGGCGTATGTTACGTTGCGTCCTGCCACATCTTTGTTGACGAGCAGGACAGTGCCTTTACCGTCGCTGTCGTACGATGCCTGAAAGAAGCGGTAACCATTCACATCCAGCACTTTATTCATTCCGACAGTGGCTTGACGCTCTGTGCCTTTGCTGTGTATTTTCAGATCGCTGCTGAACGATGAGGGGCTTGAAGAGCCGGGGTAATGCTGAAGCGTAAATTTCACTAACTCAACCTGAAACGGCAAAACGTTGACCCATTCGCCGTGGTTGGTTTGCACTCGCATACGGTCGCCTATCTCACCTTCGCGCAGGTGCAGTTCGCCTTCCTCACTGCAAAAATGCGTTATCACGGCGCCTGTCAAAATCACGATAAACGACAGATGGAATACGATAAAGCCGATTTTGCGTTTCTTCCACCATCCGCGTACAAGCATCACGGTGAGGAAGTTAGCCACTAAAAGCAGTTGTACGAAGAACAGCCATGGCGAATAATAGAATAGCGTCTTTGCGAGCGTCGTGCCAAGCGAGTTTTCGACAAAGGTTGCCGCCGCCAGTCCGACGGCAAATATCGCCAGCAGCACAAGCATTGTCGAATACGAAGAGAATAATTTTTTGAAATAATACATCATAGATTATTGTACATCAAGCAGGTAAACAAAAAAGGGGTTGCCTTTCGCAGGCAACCCCTTCATGCTTTATGAGTTCATTTATTATGAAAACTAAGAATTAGATTAAATTTTTATTGCGCTTTCTTAATCATCGTTTGTATTCATAATCACGACACGGTTCCAAGCGTTTTCGCTATACGGCTGTATTTCGTCGCCCTTCCATTCGATGGAGATATTGTTCGACGGGATACCGTATTTGTCGATAAGACGTTTGGCAACGGCGCGTGCACGTCTCTCGGAAATGCCCTTGTTGTAGTCGGGATTACCGGTCAGACGGTCAGCATAACCAACGAGCTTAATGGGCAGACTGTGTTTCTTAGCAAATTCTGCCGTATTGAAGATGTTGATTTCCTGATGTTTGTCGATAACTGCGCTGTTGAGGCGGAAGTAAACGACATTCGTAAGCGACTCTTTCTCTTCCGGAGCAGCGATAATCTGCGGCGGACATTCGGGACAAAATTCCGGACGTTTCGACAGTTCGGCATTTTGAGCGCGGAGGGCGTTGATCTGCGAATTGAGGTCGTTGAGCAGATCGTAATCCATAGGCTCGATAACTTCAAATTCTTTCCTTCCGAGGTTGAAATTCAAACCTAACATTGCCTGAACCGGACGGTCGTAACGCGGTCTTGCGTGCGATTCCCAGTTCCAGTGCTCGGCAAGCAGAGTGTATTGTCCTTCAACGAAGAGGTCAACGCGCTGGCTCAGACGGAACAGGAACTGTGCACCAAGATTGGTCGAAACCGACTCTGCACGCGGAATGCTCATGCCCAATTCGTTATTGGCGTCTTGATAGGATACACCCGGACGAAGAGCATAGCCGATACCTGCAAACGGGATGAAGTGGAACACTTTCTTCTCGTTATAGGGCGCCCAGAAGTTGGTTACGTCCCACAACAGGTCCAAATGAGGATTAATCCATTTGAACTGTTCGCTTTCGGTGCTGTTACTCCAGTTCTTCATCAAACCGCCGTTAACTTGCAAACGGACTGCTGCGTAGGGAGTCCACCATTTGCCTATAGAAATGGCGCCCGACGGAGCGATACGGTCGCTGAATGACGGAGCATTGCCGTTGTAGTCGCCCAACAGGATGTTTCCGCCGCCTGCAATCGAGATAAAGATGTTATCCGACGCTTTGTTCTTCTTAAAGTTCGTCTTCGAACCGTTTTCAGTACTGAAACCTACTTGCGGTTGAAACTGCTGAGCCGACAGGCTCATTGCCGAACCTAATGCAATCACGAAAAGTAATACTTTAATCTTCATAGCTTATAAATTTTTTATTAAACATTAATTCCTTTATTATTAATAACTTATACTTTTGTTACTTCTAATTCACGCTGCAAATATAACGATTTTCCAGAAACGAGCAAAATAAAAATACTTTTTTTTCTTATTTTTTGCACTTTTTTTTCAAATCTTGCCGTAAATCGCTTCACAAAGCCGCATAAGACGGTGCGAAGTTGAGAATTGATTTTTAAATAAACAAATAATTTTACTTTTTTTAACTTTATATAAGTCTTTTTAAGTATTGTCCGTAAGGATTATTTTTCATTATTTCGGCGGTTTTATTGATTACAGAGGCGTCTATCCAGCCTTTTCGGTATGCAATTTCTTCAAGGCAAGCGATTTTCAGTCCTTGACGGCTTTCTATCACTTCGACGAAGGTTGAAGCCTCCGAGAGCGCTTTATGTGTGCCGGTATCGAGCCATGCGAAACCGCGCCCAAGTATAGTCATTTTCAGCTTGTTATCTTCCAAAAAGACCTGATTGACGGTCGTAATCTCCAGCTCGCCTCGCGCCGAGGGGGTGATGGTCTTGGCAACGTCAACAACTTTATTCGGATAAAAATACAGCCCTACGACAGCGTAATTCGATTGCGGGACGGCAGGTTTTTCCTCGATGCCGGTAACATTGCCATCAGCGTCAACCGTGGCGACGCCGTAGCGTTCGGGGTCGTTGACGTAATAGCCGAAAATGACCGCCTTCTGCTCAGCCTCGACCGTTTCGACGGCGTCTTCAAGCATTTTCGTGAAGCTCTGCCCATAGAAAATGTTGTCGCCCAGCACCAAACATACGTTGTCGTTGCCGATAAAGTTCTCGCCTATGATGAAAGCCTGCGCCAGACCGTCGGGGCTGGGCTGCTCGGCATACGTGAAACTGACGCCGAAATCAGAGCCGTCGCCCAGCAAACGCCTGAACGCGGGCAGGTCGTAGGGCGTCGAGATGATGAGTATTTCGCGTATTCCCGCAAGCATCAACACGGATAAAGGATAGTAAATCATCGGTTTATCGTATATCGGGATAAGCTGTTTCGATATCCCTTTCGTGATGGGATAGAGGCGTGTACCCGATCCGCCTGCCAAAATAATTCCTTTCATAGTTGTTACCTCCTGATTCTTATTTGTATAGCATTGGCGACAGGTTGTTCGCTCACGAGGATGAGATAGCCGCCGCCGCCGGCGCCGCTGATTTTCCATCCCAGAACGCTTTCGTTCCTGCCGTAATCTTCAATCATTTCCATAATATGCGGCGAGACCATGTTCGGAAACATAGCTATCTGCGCTTCAAAACTTTCCCTGAACGCCTTGCCGAAGCGCGTAATATCCTTTGCCATAATTGCTTGCCAGCAGTCGGCAGCAGCGCAGCTCAAGCGTTGGGCGTTTTCGGGCGTAATATCCGTATCAGCCAGAACATCGTACTCGGCTGCGCGCGGGAAGATCGTTATCAGCCACAGCCGCTTCTCAAGCCATTCGAGAACGGTATTATCGCTGACCGTTTCTATAGTATGGGGCCAGTAGTCGCCACTGTAAATCAGCCTGTTAAGTCCGGGCAGCACTATTCCTATTGAGTCCTGCGAGCCGCTGACATACTTGCTGCCGGGAGGATTTTCAAAGCAGAACAGCGTCCGCGCGAGCTTCACGTTATCACCTTCGGGGATGTCGGTATGCCATAGTTCGATAGCTTTCTTGCGCGAGCTTGTCGCCATACCGCTGCGGTCATTAAACTCATAATCAGGCTCTATGCTGATGGTTAACACGGCGCCCGCAGCGCAACAGCTGACAGTTGGCTGGTCGAGCCATCCGCCCGCAAGGTCGATACGGTAAGGGATACGACATTCCTGACGCAGAGCCGTAGTCGAGCGTACAGGCAAGTCGCCGTGCGGAACGCGCTTACTTACAATGTATTCGATGCCAAGATCCTTGCAAAGACGCTCTTTTTCGGGACTGTGCCCGTCGCTGTTTACAAAGAAAATATCCGGTTTAAGCGCCTTGATCTCGTCTAAAAAATCAATCACGCCGCTACCCGAATTTACCCAGGCATCTTTGACCGCCTTGAGCGCTTTTACCATATAAAGACGCTCGTTTTCGGTGTTGATAGTCTTACGCGCCTTAAGCTCGTAAATCGTTTTGTCAGAGCCAATTCCCACATAGAGGTCGCCATGCCCCGCCGCTTCCTCAAAGAAAGCGACATGACCACTGTGCAACATATCATAGCATCCGCTCACAAAGACTTTTTTCATTTGTCTAAAATATTTTAACTGCAAATATAACGCATTTATAGCGGTTTTTTGTCTGTCAAATCAAAAAAAATTACTAATTTAGGCGCCCGAAAGAGATAACCGCACCGCCCTACTCCGAATTATCGAGGCGTCTGCTGTTGTTGCAAAATCATAAATATTAACAAGTTACACAAATGAAAACAATGATTGAAGAACGCTGGGGGACGCATCCCGGCGACGTGAAACATTACGACACCGCGCAGTTGCGAAAGGAATTTTTGGTCGAAACAGTCTTTGAGCCGGATGCTGTCAGGATGACATATACGCACAACGACCGACTGATTTTCGGCGGCATATTGCCTGTAAATGAGGATATTAAATTGGAATCGGTGCCGCTTATCCGCTCGGAATATTTCTGCGAACGCCGCGAACTCGGCATTATATGCATTGAAAATGAAGGCATTGTCGAAGTCGATGGAGTTGCCTACAGCCTGTCGCACAAAGATGCCGTTTATGTTGGCAGAGGCTCTAAAAATGTGATTTTCAAAAGCAAAGACAGTCGTCAGCCGGCTAAATTCTATTTTGCTTCGGCTCCGGCTCACAAGGCGTATCCGACGGCTCAAATCACAAAGGAAATGCGCCGCACTCGCCATCTCGGAGCGCCGGAAACATCGAACGAACGTATTCTTAATCAGATCATTCTGAACGAAATCGTGCCCTGCTGCCAGTTGCAGATGGGATTGACGGAATTGCAGACCGGCAGCGTATGGAACACGATGCCCCCGCATACACACTCGCGACGGATGGAGGCGTATTTCTATTTCAAAGTACCTGACGAACAGGCGATTTGCCATTTTATGGGCGAGCCACAGGAGACGCGCCACATCTTTATGCTCAACGAACAGGCAGTCATATCGCCCTCATGGTCAATACATTCGGCAGCCGGAACGAGCAACTACACGTTTATCTGGGCGATGTGCGGCGAGAACCTTGCTTATGACGATATGGACACGTTTACCGCTGATAAACTCAAATAAATCAACGTGATATGCATAAGATAATTGCCATACTTTGCCTGCTGTCGGTGTTAACGGCTTGCAACGACACTTCGACACTGAAGATAAGGGTCGAAAATCCAAGCAATTACGACAGACAAGCCGAAATGATTGAAATCCCCGTATCTGCGTTGACGGATAAAATTGCGCTTACCGACGAAGCGCCTGCTTACGTCGTGCAGAACAGCAATGGTGAGACGCTGCCCTGTCAGCTGACTTATAACGGCTTTCTGATATTTCAAGCTGATGTAAAAGCCAAAGACAAAGCCGTTTACACCATCACCGCCGGACAAGCGCAGGCTTTCGCACCAAAGACTTACGGGCGCCTCATCCGTGAGCGCAAAGACGATTTTGCATGGGAAAACGAGAAAGTCGCGTTCAGGATATACGGCGAGCCGCTGGCGGCGATTGACGGACCGAGTAACGGTCTGGACTGCTGGTACAAACGCACGAGCGAACTGATTATCGACAAATGGTATCGCGACGACATAGCCGGAGTGCTGTCGTATCACGAAGATCACGGCGAAGGGATGGACGATTACAAAGTCGGGCGCAGTCTGGGCGCAGGGATGATGGCACCGTACGTGAGCGACACGCTATGGCTCAACGAGAATTTCGTCGGACAGAAGCTGCTCGAACAGGGTCCGTTGCGTGTAAGTTTCGAGCTGACTTACAGGGATATAGAGGTAGATGGCAAGACTTTCGGCGAAAAACGGCTGATCTCGCTCGACGCAGGTTCGCAACTTTGCAAGGTAACGCAAATATATGACACACAGGAAAATATCCCTGTCGCCGCCGGAATTGTCAAACGCGAGGGCAACGATGCCATACTTAAAAACACGCTGAAAAACGGGATCACGACGCTTATTTACGTCGAGCCATTTAGCACAATCGCTGACAATGTATATATCGGGATGGTCTTTCCGAGCGGGCTTGAGCGCATCGCAACCGACACATACACAGTAACTAATCCGGTATCATTACGGGACGAGACCTTTTCGCACACGCTCAGCGTTACGACCTGCAGCGTCGGACAGCCGATTACTTATTATACCGGTTTCGGCTGGAGTAAATGGGGATTTCCGACGGCTAACGACTTTGAACAGTATATCCAACGCTTTGCCGAGAATATAGAAAACCCACTGATTATTACATATAATTAATGTACGCACAAATGAACACTATGATAATTGGATTATTTTTCTTACCTTTGCCAAATAAAAAACGAGTTAACTCTTTAATAAACTACTAAATAACAGACAATTATGAAATTTTCTCTTAAACTGGCAACATTATGCCTGACATTATTTTGTGCCGGCTGTTCGCAGAGCGAACGCTGGACGCCGCTATTCAACGGCAAAGATTTCACCGGTTTCACACAGCTGAACGGGCAGGCGCCCTTCACAGTTGAAGACGGGATGCTGGTCGGAACGTCCGTCCCCGGTACGCCAAACAGTTTTATGGCGACAGAGCAGGATTACGGCGATTTTATCCTTGAATTTGATGTGCTGTGCGACCCCTCGCTCAATTCGGGTGTTCAGTTTCGCAGCCTGAGCCTGCCTACGTATGACAACGGTCGCGTACACGGCTACCAATGCGAAATTGACCCGTCAGACCGCGCTTGGAGCGGAGGTATTTACGATGAGGCGCGTCGCGGATGGCTCGTTACCCTGCTCGACAACCCCGCAGGTCAAAAAGCTTACAACCGCACCGACTGGAACCACTATCGCGTCGAATGTCTCGGCAACAATATCCGCATCTGGCTTAACGGCGTGAACACGGCAAACCTGATCGACGACATGACACTGAGCGGATTTATCGCGTTTCAAGTGCATGCAAGCGGCGAAGATGATCGCGGCAAGACGATCAAATGGAAAAATATCCGTATCATAACTGAAAACGTTGCCAATAATCTCAAAGTCGGCGAACTCACAGCGGAAGTCAACTTCATACCCAATTATCTGACAGAGAACGAAAAAGCTCTCGGATGGAAACTGCTTTTCGACGGCAAGACATCGACAGGCTGGCGCGGCGCTCATAAGACCACCTTCCCCGAACACGGATGGAAAATCGCTGACGGACAAATGATTGTACAGAAATCCGACGGCAGCGAGTCAACTAACGGTGGCGATATCGTAACGGACGAAACCTTTTCGGCGTTTGAGCTGAGTCTCGAATTTAAAATTACGGAAGGCGCCAACAGCGGCATCAAATATTTCGTAACCGAAAGCGAAAAACAGCACGGCTCGGCTTACGGACTTGAATATCAGATACTTGACGACAAGGTTCATCCTGACGCAAAACTTTACACCACCGTACCCGGAAGCCGTCAATGCGCCGGTCTCTACGACCTGATAAAACCGCAAAATATCCGTTTCAACGGCGTAGGACAATGGAATAAAGCGACAGTAAAAGTCTTCCCGAACAATCATGTTGAGCATTGGCTAAACGGCTTTAAGACTGTAGAATACGAACGCGGCTCGGAGGCGTTCCGCGAATTGGTCAAAGGCAGCAAATACGCCGCTCCGTCATACAACACCGACGGCTTGTTCGGCGAGGCGGAAAAAGGACATATTCTGCTTCAGGACCATGGCGACGAAGTGGCATTCAGAAGCATAAAAATCAGGACTTTGAACTAATTCAGTTTGCATTGACAACGACCTCGCTGACGCTGTTAATCAGTGTCTCGCGCAGTTTTTCTTCGGGCAGGATGATATTGAACCTGTCCCAAAAATCGTGGTCGTAGGGATGTTGGGTTTCGGAAAAAATCTGACCTGCCGACAGTCGTTCGCTGCGCGGAATGGCGCTGACATCGGTTGTGTCAATCTTGCACGTAACCATTTCGAACCAGAAATGCAGTGGCGAGCTGAACAGTTGCCCCTTTTTTCTGACGCGAAACACGATGTCGCCGCGAATATGGTTGATAAAATACGGCGACGACGACTCTGATGGCTTGTACGAAACGATGTATGATGCCTGTTTGAGCGACAGTTTCAGGTTGTGCGCCTTGCGGTCGATATAGAAATTGGTAGCTTTTTCAACGTAGTCGGGATTGACCTCGAAACGCACCTCTTCCAGCGCTTTACGTTCGCTGTCGATATACAGTTCGCCAGTGAACAGCGGCTCGTCGTTGCTTGCAACTTGGCGGAACGCTACCACGTTAACAATCCTGTCGTCGATGGCGGTAATGTTGTCGTGGGCATAGCGATACGGCTGCCCTTCGTCTATCCTGATAAAATCGGGTAACTCCTTCATAATGTCGAGAATAAGACAGGAACGGACGCCCGATTTCATTTTCGGCAGAATGGTATCGCCTTTTGCTATATTGGAGACGTGCCGTTTGCGGACGAGGCGGGCATGGTCTGCCGAAGCGTCGTTGCGATAGCCGCTTTTGTAAACCTCAAGCACGGCTTCGGACACATCGACCGGACGCTTGCCGTAGTTGATGCCTTCGCGATAAAAAACCGTCAGCAGCGTCGGCTCGACAGGATAATTGTCGTCGCGGCGGTCGAGCATAGCGCCGATTTCAGCAAGCGGATTGACGCGGCGCACTTCGATTTCGTTAAGCATAAACACTTTAGGCTCAAGCGCAAAATCCATCCTTCGACCGGCAATCAGGTCGGCTGCCGTTTCGAGACTTTCGTAGCCGATATGCGAAAAACGGACTGCGGGCTGCCTCAGCGAGTCGGGCGCCAGCAGACGAAACTCGCCACGCTGGTTCGACACCGTGCCGACCGACGAATTTACGAGACTGACCGTAGCGTAGGCTATCGGCTCTTTTGTTTCGAGGTCGTGAAGCGTGCCGCTGATTTCGTAATAGCCGCTGTTGCGGCGTCGCGCCGTATCGACTGCCGCAGTTGGAGTATCAACCGTTTTTTCGGGCAATCGAAGCAAGACGTGGTTGCCGACGATATCTATCCGCAGATCCTGTCTGCGCGTGATGACCCGTATCGCGTCGCGCAACGTGTATTCGCCTTTGGGAACGGTCGTTTTGCGGTCGTTGTCTATCACCTGACTGTCATAGACAAACATCAGTCCGGTGCGCGCGGTAACGTCTTTGAGCAGTCGGTAAACGGTGTCTTTACGTTTTGAAAACACTATCCGGCGGTTCAGCGGGTCGTCGTCGTCCGCACGTATGCCGTGAGCGCCTGCAACGAGAAACAGGCAGGTCAGGACGCCCGGCAGGATAGTGTTTTTCAGTGTCATCGCTAATTATTTGCTGATATAAATATTGAATTGTTGCGTCGTGTCTGATGCAGATTTAGCGCCATACATATCAGGTCAGCCATCCCGTCGGCGTCGTCGCCATCGAAAGCCACAGTCAGCCGCCGGTCTGCCAGTTCGGGCGCTACTTCAAGCCTGACAGCCTCCGGACGCCGATTCAGTATGTCAATCACATTGCCGAGCTTCTCGTCTTTGAAGTGAAAACGACGATTAAACTCCGCGAAAATCCCGTTTTCGTTATGCAATATCACCGTCCGGTCAGAATGATACAGCACCGTTTGACCGGCTTCGACGGTGATGGTCGGTTTGCCATTTTTCAGATCTACAGCGACCTTGCCACGACTGACCGACAGCATAAAATCAGACCGTCCCTGCTCGTTGACGGTAAACGCCGTACCTAAGACGCGGACGCTGGCTGCCGCCGTCTCTATGATAAAGGGCAGGTCGCTGCTGCACACATCGAAAAATGCCTGTCCGCGCAGTTGCACCTCGCGACGGTTCGTGCCGAAATGCTCTGAACAGTTGAGCGCCGCATTTTCGTCGAGCCATACCACCGTGCCGTCGTCGAGCATCGTTACGAGAGCCGAGCCGCTGGCGTCGTTGCGCAGGGCGAAATTGTCGTGCGTTGCCGTACCGCTAATCCACCACCCCACCGTCGCCACTACGCACAGCATCGCCGCGATACCTGCAATCCAACGCCACGGTATTACCACCCCGCCGCCGCTGTTGTCAATCAGTCCGTCGTGTTCCAACCTTGCAAAGAGATTGTCCCACGCTCGGTTCGTTATTGTTTGTTCTTTATTTTCAATCATAATCAGTTTCTTAAATATTTTTCCGTCGCTCGCCGCAGTTGAGCGTAAGCTTTTGTCATATCCGCTTCGACGGTTTTGACCGAGACATTCAACCGGTTGGCAATTTCCGCGTATTTCAGTCTTTCGTTGCGGTACAATCCGAATATTTGCTGCATCCGTTCCGTCATTTGGGCAATGGTCTGTTCGATAATTCGCTCCAGTTCAGCGTATTCAAGCTGCTCTTGCGGAGTGCTGTCGCTGTCGGGCGTCGTGAAGTCGGGCGTTTCGCCGATCTGCATTTCTTCGATATACCGTAAGGACTGGTTGCGGACGGCGCGATAGAGGTATCCCGACGCCGAGATGCTAACGTGCAGGTTGGCACGGTTTTTCCATATACCGTAGAAAACGTCCTGCACCGCATCTTCAGCCGTATCGAACCGTCCCGTGATGCCCGCCGCATAAGCGCACATCCTGACGTGATAGCGACGAAACAGTTGCTCGAATGCCTCAATATCACCATTTTGTATCTTACCGAACAGTATAAAATCGTCTGTCATTGCCGTTTTACGTTTGTCTCTGCGGAAACAAATGTACGACTTTTATTTCGATTTGTCTATCTGTTTCTTTAATTTACCTGCCGCATTTTCTAACGACTCGGTCGGTTCGATGATGTTGTATGCTCCCCAGAAATCGTCGTCGTAGTACGAATCCACCTCGTAGCTCAGGGATTGGCGCATCGAGAATGCCTCACGTGAAGGAATTTTCGCAACGTTGCTATCCTGACGGTCTGTTACAACTGTCTCGCCGACAACGGTATAGTTCGTTGCAAACAGGCGGCGTTTCCAGTCGCACTTGAAGCGGATGCGGTTGAGAATATAATTAAGGTAGGTCTTGCCGTCGCGCTGGATGTACGTTACGATATAAGACACTTCTTCGGGCGTAAATCGCAGTCCGGCAGGCTTTTCCTTAAGTATAAGGTCAATGACTTTCAGACGGTCGCGCATATCCATACTGAACTCGGCGCGGGTAAAGGCGAGCGTCTCGCGGTCGATATAGAATGTGCCCGTATAAAGCGGGAAAGGCAGCACGGCTTGCGGCTCAAAGTGCACTACAAACTGCAGATTGCCGTCTATCGAGGTCGTCTCGCCCATCCGGTACGAGAAATATTGCAGCATCTCGTCGTCAAGCAGTATGTCGGGATTTTTTACGATATCAATAAATGAAATCATATTAGGACCGCCCAGCAGCTTGATACTCAATGTGTCTGCTTTCTTGGGGCTGACGAGTTTGCGCCCTTTGAGAACACGCACACGGTCGCCCGAGGCATCGGTCGAATAAGGACCTTTGTACGACTGTATGACCGCTTCCGAAATGTTGATATAGCTGCGCCGTTTCTGGATAGTCTCGCGGTAGAAACCCGTCAGCAGGTTTGGCTGCATCGGATAGTTTGTCTCGACCTTGTCCATCGCCGCCTTCACGAGGTCGCGCGGATTTTTCCAACTGAATATCTCCACTTCGCTAAGGACAAACGACTCTGCAAAAATCAGATAAGTCTGTCCCTGCTTTTCCTTGCCGGCAACCCGTATCAGGGCGTTATGGTAGCCGAGGCACGAGAGGGCTATTTCGCGCACATCGGTAGTGTCGCTCAGCTTCAGCGTAAATTCGCCGTCTTCGTTCGTTACGGTGCCGATATTCGTACCGACAGCCGAAACATTCACATTCTCAATGGCTTTCTTGGTTCTCGAATCTTTCACTATTCCCGAAACGGAGTAGTAGCCGTCTTCAGTCTGCGCCTCGACTGAAAAAAATCCGTTGAACGCCAGCAGTAATGCCATCATTATGGCTGCAAAATGTTTTGTTTTCATTGTTTTACGTTTTTTTGAATTGATAATTTAGTTCGTTTCTTTTTATATGAGCGCCGCCACCGCAAAAACCCTAAAAAAAACGACAAATTAGCATCGCTTAAACATTCCGGCATTTGCCTGCGCCGAGGGCATCACGAGGACATCCTGAATATCGACATGCGGCGGCTGTAGCACGGCGTATGCTACCGCTTCGGCTATGTCGGCAGCGCCAAGCGGCTCAAAACCCTCATACACACGGCCTGCCCTGTCGCGATCGCCCTTAAAACGGACTATCGAAAATTCGGTCTCGACAGCGCCCGGACATATCTGCGTAACACGTATCCCGTAGGGCAGGAAATCCATCCGCATAGCCTGACTGAGCGCTCCGACAGCGTATTTCGTAGCACAATAAACGCCTCCGTTAGGATAGACGTTGCGACCGGCTATCGAGCCGATATTGATGATATGCCCCGACTGCCGACTTACCATCACGGGCGAGACCACCCGCGTAACGTAGAGCAATCCCTTGATATTCGTGTCTATCATACGTTCCCAGTCATCGACAACACCTTCGTGCAGCGGCTCAAGCCCGACGGCAAGACCGGCATTGTTGACGAGGATATCTATGTCGCGCCATCCCTCCGGCAGACTGTCGAAAGCCTGTTGAACATCGCCGTAATTGCGCACATCGAAAGGCAACGCTATCGTTTCCACTCCGTACATACTGCCGATGGTCGTTTTCAACTCGTCGAGGCGGTCGCGTCGCCGTCCGTTGATAATCAGCCTGATGCCTTCTTTGGCGAGCCGCAGAGCGACAGCTTTTCCTATGCCCGAAGTGGCTCCTGTGATAAATGCCGTTTTCATTATTCTGTTTCTGTTGTTATTGAGTTACTGTTCGTTTTTTTTCGCTTTTGAGTTCGGGATAGACGATGCGCGAGTGGTACATCGTACGCAGTTTGTCGGTGAAAGCCGCTTTGATTTCGCCTATCTCGCGGAATGTTATGGGTGCGTCAGCCAGCAAACCGTCAGCTATCTGGCTGTCGATAATACGGTCAACCTGCTGTTTGAGAGCATCTTCGGTATATTCTTTCAGGCTGCGGGCGGAGGCTTCGACGGCATCTGCCATCATCAGTATGCCCGTTTCCTTGCTGAAAGGATTGGGTCCGGGATAGGTAAACAGCTTGTCGTCCACCGTTTTATCCGGATTGGCATTGCGCCACGAGTTATAGAAAAATTTCGTTTTGCCCTTGCCGTGATGGGTGCGGATGAAGTCGATAATCTTTTTCGGCAGTCCGGCTTTTTCAGCCATCTTCACTCCGTCGGCGACGTGGCGTATGACGATCTGTGCGCTCTCCTCGAAAGGCAGGCGGTCGTGCGGATTGACGCCTTCCGCCTGATTTTCAGTGAAATATGACGGGTTGTTCATCTTGCCGATGTCGTGATAGAGCGCTCCGGTGCGCAGCAGTTGAGTGTCCGCCCCGACAACGGCGCCTGCTTCGGCTGCAAGAATCGACACCTGATTGACGTGCTGGAACGTGCCCGGACAGGTCTCCGACAGCTTTTTGAGTATAGGGGTGTTGATGTTCGACAACTCGACTAATGTGATGGACGAGACGTAACCGAAGATTTTTTCAACCAAATATATCAGAAGATACGAGAACATCAGCAGCACGAAATTGATGCCGAAATAGAGCAGCATCAGCCAGTTGATTTTTGAGAAATCGGCGTCCTGATACAGCGAGAGGCTCAGGTAGAACAGCGTATATCCCGCAAAAACGCATATCGAACAGCGCACAAGCTGCGAGCGCTGCGTCATCTCTTTCAAAGTGAAGATCACGGCTATTCCGGCTATTATCTGCAAAATCAGAAACTCGTGCGGGAAAGGCGCCAGCAGCGAACACAACAGTATGGTTATCAGGTGGGTAAACAGAGCGGTATGCGAGTCGAAAAACGTCCTGACAACAATAGGCACGATGGCGAATGGCAGCATATAAATGCTTATAAATGAGTAGCGTGCGCATATTTCGGCAAGCAGACAGGTCGTCAGTATGCCGAGCACGATGAACAGCATATTGCGGCGGCTGTAGAATATTTCGGGACAGAACGATGCCATATATATGCCGCTGCAAAGCAGAATGCCGAATATCAGGATAAACTGCCCAATCCAGCTCACTGCCTGCCGTCCGCCGTCGCCCGCCTTCGACAGATAGACCGTCTTGAGCGACGACAATATATTATATGTACGCGTATCGACGACTTCGCCATGGTCTATTATGCGCTGGTCTTTCTGTACCATCCCCGACGAGACAGACAAGCTCTGTATCTGCTCGTTAAGGATTTTGTCGGTCGTTTCCTTGTCGTACTGCAGGTTTTCGGCAAGATAACGGTCGATATTGCACGCCTTGAGCAGTTCGGAATCAACAGTCGCCGGAGCATTGCGCAGAATGGCTTCATACGCCGATTTCGTTGTGTTGAAGTCGCTGACGTTGCGCTGCTCGGCGACATTGTCTTTCAATACCTGCACCCGCACGAGCTTTTGCTGCCGCAGGTTCTCAAGCTCCGTCGCCGTCATAATGCCCTTGTCGTACAGCTTATCCATCTGGGCTATAGCATATTTAAGACATTCTGCCTGACGGGCGTCGCGCGGCGCCAACTGCTGATAATCAATCGTGGCGGTCTCGATATTTCGCGCTTTGACGTCGGCTTCGAGGCGGTAATACGGCTTCGAGAGGGCACGCAGACTGTCTTTTTCGGCTTTCAGCTCGTGCTCAGTCTTGTAAACGGGAAAGTCGAACGGCGCCGTCAACAGTTCGTACTGCCAGGGCTTGCCGTCGTTAAACTGATAGTTAAACGCGCTTCCGCGAGGGAAGAAATATGTTATCAACACTGCCGCAACTGCCAACAGGATAACGGGTTGTATGAGCGATTTCTTTGTATTCATTGCAAAAGTATCTGTCGTTATTGACTGGCGAAATTACAAAAAAATCTTGTAAATGCCCTTCGTTGCGATTATTTTTTTGGAAGGAACAGCAAAACGACACGTGCGTGCAACGCTACGAGGTGGTTATTTATCGAGCAACCAGTCTATTATATTCACCGATTTTATACCTTTGCCGCTGCAATCTGTTGAAGAATAACAGATTTGCCGGAACGTCTTATGCCAATCAGCACCTTTACAAGGTCCGTTATTTCATAAAACGGACGGATGCGCGCTATCAAGTTTTTTCGTACAATATTTTTTACAACCATAGTCGCAAAATGTTTTTAAATTTATCTTGTTTTTACCGGTATGGTTTGAATAACTTTGCAAACCGGACGAGTTTATGCATCTATACCATAAAAAACTTCGCAAATGTACGAAAAGATTTTGAAAAGTATCTCATAGTTCCAACTTTTTCGTTGTATTATTTCAATTGACTGCAAATGCAATGATTATTTTTGAGGCACAGGAATTTTTTGCAAAAAAACTGCTGTAAGACAAAATAAAACGCTAATTTTGCGGGCTGAAACAGGAAAATAACGAAAAAGAAAGATGATAAAAGTGCGTTTTGCTCCCAGTCCGACGGGTCCGCTGCATATTGGCGGCGTCCGCACGGCATTATATAACTATCTGTTTGCCAAGCAGAAAGGCGGTAAGATGATCCTGCGTATCGAAGACACCGACTCGCAGCGTTTTGTTGAAGGCGCTGAGGAATATATCATTGAGTCGTTTCGCTGGCTTGGCATTGAGTTTGACGAAGGCGTAGGTTTTGGTGGCGACAGCGGTCCCTATCGTCAGAGCGAGCGCAAAGCGATTTACCGCCAATACGTTAATCAGCTGTTGGATAACAGTCTGGCATACATCGCGTTCGACACGCCCGAAGAGCTTGAAGCCAAGCGCCGCGAGATACCCAATTTCCAGTACGACTCATCGACGCGAATGCAGATGCGCAACTCGCTGACCTTGCCTGCCGACGAAGTTAAAGCGCTTATCGACAGCGGCGAACGCTATGTAGTACGTATCAAAATCGAACCCGACGAGCATATCCGCGTCAACGACCTTATCCACGGCGAGGTAACGATTCTATCGTCGCTTCTCGACGACAAAGTGCTGTTTAAGTCGTCCGACGGGCTGCCGACTTACCATCTTGCCAACATCGTTGACGACCATCTGATGGGCATCACTCACGTCATCCGCGGCGACGAATGGTTGGCGAGCGCACCACTTCACGTGCTGTTGTACAGATACTTAGGCTGGGCTGACACTATGCCCGTCTTTGCGCATCTGCCCCTGCTGCTCAAGCCCGAAGGCGGCGGCAAGCTAAGCAAACGCGATGGCGACCGGCTCGGTTTTCCCGTTTTCCCGCTCGAATGGCACGACCCGAAGAGCGGCGAAGTGTCGTCTGGCTATCGCGAAAGCGGTTATCTGCCCGAAGCCGTCATCAATTTCCTTGCTCTGCTGGGCTGGAATCCGGGCGACAACCGCGAGATGCTGACTGTAGATGAGCTGATCGAGAGTTTCGACCTGTCGCACTGCAGTAAGAGCGGCGCTAAATTCGATTACGAGAAAGGGCGCTGGTTCAACCATCAGTATATCCAGAAACGTGATAACGAAGATATTGCGCGAATGTTCGTGCCTGTGCTCAAAAGTCATGGTATCGAAGCGCCCCTCGCGTACATTATAAAAGTAGTTGCGATGATGAAAGAGCGTGTCAATTTTGTGCCCGAACTGTGGGGGCAGACATATTTCTTTTTCGTCGCTCCGACTGCTTATGACGAAAAAACGCGGGCAAAACGCTGGAAAGACGACAGCGCCACGCAGCTGACCGAGCTGATCGAGGTGCTGCAGGAGCGCGAGCCGTTCGATGTCGAAGGCACCGAAGAGTATGTGAAACAGTGGATTGCTGATAGGGGCTATAATCTTGGCAACATTATGAATGCCGCCCGTCTGGCGCTTGTCGGCGAAGGCATCGGACCGCAGATTTTCCATATCACCGAGGCTATCGGCAAAGAAGAAACGATACGCCGTCTGCGTCGCGCAATTGAAGTATTAAAATGATATGAGGCTGATATACACACTTGTACTGCATCTGTACGCTTTGGCGACGGAGATCTCATCGCTATTCAACCGTAAGGCGCGTATGACGCGGCTCGGACAATGGCGCACGAACCAAATCCTGCGTGCCAAGATCGAACCTGACGGGCAATATATCTGGTTTCACGCTGCGTCGCTGGGCGAATTTGAGCAGGGACGCCCGCTGATGGAGGCTATCCGTACACGCTGTCCGCAGTACAAAATCCTGTTGACATTCTTCTCGCCGTCGGGATATGAGGTGCGCAAAAACTACGAAGGCGCCGATGTGATATGCTATCTGCCGTTCGACACGCCTTTCCGTGTAAGGAAATTTCTCAATCTGGCGCATCCCTGTATGGCGATTTTCATCAAATACGAATTTTGGATGAATTATCTGCGCGAGCTGCACCGCCGCAACATACCGACGTATCTCATCTCGGCGATTTTCCGTCGCGACCAGCTCTTTTTCCGCAGCTACGGACGGTGGTATCTCAACGCGCTGACATATTTCACTCATCTGTTTGTGCAGGACGAGGCTTCGGCTCAGCTGTTGTCGGAACATAGCATCACCGATGTCAGCATTTGTGGCGACACCCGTTTCGACCGTGTGCGCGATGTCAGACAGCAGGCGCGGCATTTTTCCGTTCTCGACACTTTTGCTTCGGGCGATCAGCCCGTGCTCGTTGCAGGCAGCACGTGGGCGCCCGACGAAGACCTGATAATCAGCTATTTCAACACTCATCCCGGAATGAAACTCATCATCGCGCCTCACGAGATACCCCGCGATCACCTGCTCGACATCGAAGCTAAGCTGCAACGCCCGTCGCTGCGTTTTTCGGAGACAACCGAGCAGACTGTCGCCGGTAAAGACTGCCTGATAATCGACAGTTTTGGTTTGCTCTCGTCGATATATCGCTATGGACAAATGGCTTACATCGGCGGCGGCTTCGGCAGAGGCATACATAACACACTCGAAGCGGCGGTTTACGGCATCCCCGTCATCTTCGGACCTAACTATCGCAAATTCAAGGAAGCACGCGACCTGATAGCAATCAAAGGTGGCTTCAGCATCTGTTCGGAGCAGGATTTCGCAAAGCTGATGGACGATTTGCTTGCTAATCCCGACCGCAGGCAGCAAATATGCTCTGTTGTAGCCGATTACATACAGCGCAACATCGGTGTTACGGATAAGCTTTTCGAGGCGATTTTTCAGATATAATAATCAGCCATATCAATAATACCGGAGCAGATAGCGTAGCGAACGGCTTCCTGGATACTGTTGACTTCGGTTTTGCGGAAGATATTCTTGCGATGCGAATTGACGGTATGAAAACTCAAATTCTTTTCCCACGCAATTTCCTTCGTCGTTTTGCCCAGCGCTATTTCGCGGAGGACAATTTTCTCGGTCGGCGTCAGCACATCGGGCACCTCAGGCGGCGGCACGGTGTCGCTCAAGACCTGCTCGGCATAGTCGCAGACGTAGGTTTCGCCATACGCGGCATTGGTCAGTGCGGCAATGATTTCTTCGTCGCTGTCGTGCTTCATCACCACGCTCATGGTGTCGTCCTGCAAGAGCACATAACGCAGAAAACGCACTCCGAGGTCGGCAGAAAACAGTATCCACAGCGATTCGCGGGCTTTGGCTTTGAGGGCAAGCATCTGCTGCTGCGACTCGAAATCAAACAGCGAATAGTCGAGCACCACCACCGCATCGGGATATTCGTTGAGCGCCGACTGCAAGTCCACCAGCCGACCGGCATACACAACGCGCTCAGCCAGCTTCTCGCGAGCCAGCACAGCCATTACGCCTTCGCGCGTAACGTATTGATTATCGGCAAGTATATACGTCTTCATAAAGCCCTTTTTAACGCTACAAAGGTAAGGCTTTTATCCGTATCGAAAAATACCATAAATATGTTATTTCGCAATTCGGACGGTTGCCGTACCTTTGCAGGGCAAAAAAATAACAACATAATTGAAAGATAATGGCAAAAATAGCAAAAAAATTGACTGACCTGATTGGCAACACGCCGCTTCTGGAGCTTGACGGATACGCAAAACAGCAGGGCGTCGGCGCCCGCCTGATTGGTAAATTAGAGTATTTCAACCCTTTGGGCAGCGTCAAAGACCGTATCGCCCTCGCGATGGTCGAAGATGCCGAGAAGAAAGGCATACTGAAGCCCGGCGCAACGATTATCGAGCCGACGAGCGGCAACACGGGCATCGGATTAGCTTTCGTAGCGGCTTCAAAGGGCTATAAGCTGATCCTCACCATGCCTGAGACGATGAGCCTCGAACGGCGCAACCTGCTCAAGGCGTTGGGAGCGCAACTCGTCCTCACGCCCGGCGCCGAAGGGATGAAAGGCGCAATAGCCAAATCGGAAGCGCTGAAAGGCGAAATCGCAGGCGCTGTGATACTGCAACAGTTTGAAAATCCGTCGAATCCGGTGATTCACTACGAGACGACAGCCGAAGAAATCTGGCGCGACACCGACGGCAAGGTTGACATCTTCGTTTCGGGCGTAGGCACAGGCGGAACGGTCAGCGGCGCAGGCAAACGGCTTAAAGAGCTTAATCCCAACATTACAATCATCGCCGTCGAGCCGCTTGAATCGCCCGTACTGTCGGGTGGCAATCCTGGACCGCACAAGATACAGGGCATAGGCGCCGGTTTTGTGCCGAAAAACTACGACGCATCGGTCGTTGACAAGATTTATCAGGTAAGAAACGACGAAGCTATCCTGACCGGACGCCGTCTGGCACAAACCGAAGGGCTGCTCGTCGGCATTTCGGCGGGTGCAGCAGCATTTGCAGCGACAGAGCTTGGTAAACTGCCTGAAAATAAGGGCAAAAATATCATCGTCATCCTCCCCGATACGGGCGAGAGATACCTGTCAACAGTGCTCTATTCGTTCGACGAATATCCTCTCTGATGCAAAAAAAGCGGGAAAGAACAGAGCGTCCTTTCCCGCAAACATCATTACTGTTGCACTCAAAACTTACTTCACATAATCGGCAGCTTTCAGGAAGTCAGCACTTTGCTTCACATCTTGCTCAGGCGTACCGATATAACGTTCGACTTCAACATACCAGTCTTTGACGCCGATTTCATACGCCGTATCAAAGATAGGTTTGAAATTCATATAACCGCTGGCGCCGATAGCCTCTTCGTCCTTGATATGCAGGACTTTGATGCGGTTAGGATATTTCTTCATATATGCGACAGGATCGCCGCCGCCTTTCTGACACCAGTAAACGTCGTTCTCGAACAGCACGTGGTCGGGGCTGGTGTTTTCGAGAAGCAGGTCATAGACGGGCACTCCGTCAATTTTTTCCGTAAACTCGAAGTTATGGTTATGATACCCGAATTTGACGCTTGCGCCGAGCGTGATAAGACCGATCTGGCTGAAATAGTCGCCATAGCGTTTCACGTTGTCGAGCGTTGCGCCTTCGCCCATCAGCGGCGCCATCGGCATAATCATGTACTTCATTCCGGCTGCTACGTGAGCTTCGAGAGCCGTTTGCCACCAAGCCATATCGGCGTCGCGGTTGTCCGACAATGTGCGGCTCAGATGCGAGCTGGATAGCCTCATTCCCAAGTCTTCAACGATTTTCCTAAATTCTGCCGGAGCAAGACCGTAAAACTGTCCAGCGTTATAATTGGCAGTTTCAAGGTCAGTGTAGCCCATTTTGGCAACGATTTCGAGGATGGGGCGAATGCCTTTTTCCTGAATGTCATCGCGCAGGGAATAGAGCTGGAGACCGATATATTTGGCAGGGGCTGCTTCGCCGCACGAAGACAGCAGTCGAGGCATCATAACTCCGCCTGCCATTAACATTGATGCTTTCTTGATAAAATCACGTCTGTTTTGCATAAAAATTTTTTTTAATGGTAAAATATTTTGCGGCAAAAGTAATGATTTTTTTTTAATCACATCATTTTCCGAAAAAAAATATTATGCTCCGGCATAAATCAGGAAACCCAAACCGACGACAAACAGGACAAACATACCGATATTTAGCCAGTTGGAAATCGACGGAGCGCCCTTAAATTCTTTCCAAATAAGGATGCCCCACAGGGCTGATACCAGCGTCGCGCCCTGCCCAAGTCCGTAGGATATGGCTGCGCCGGCTTTCTCGGAAGCTATCATACTGAACGACTGACCGATACACCAGATGACGCCGCCAAGTATGCCAACAAGATGGGTGATCGGTTTGCCTTTGAAATAGCCGCTGATACTCACGGGATTGCCTTCGACCGGACGTTTCATCGCGACGGTGTTGAAGATGAAATTGCTTGCCAGCACTCCGAGCGCAAAGATGACCACCGCCGTGTAGGGCGTCAGCGTGCCCGCCGCCGGATGAGCGAAGTTGTTCAAATCTATCGCCGCAGCCACGAAACGATAGAAAAATGCCATTATCACACCGGCAGCGATACATATCAGTATGCCGCGTGTGGACACTTTTTTTGTTCCGACAAGCGCTTTCTTGTAAGCCAGACCGTTGAGCAGGATGGCTACGACAATCAGCGCCACGCCCGTGAAGATATACAGCGGTTCGCCTTTCGCCGCGCCGAAATAGTTGACCAACACGCCCAGCACCAACGCCAGCCCAATGCCGACAGGAAAAGCGACCGACAATCCGCAGATAGCAATAGCCGCCGCAAGCAGTATGTTCGCCGCGTTGAAGATAATGCCGCCGAGGAAAGCGCTGCCAAGATTCTGCCAGTCAGCCTGTTGCAGGTCGGCAAGGAACGGACGCCCCTCAGCGCCGATGCTACCCAGCGTGAATGCCGAAATAAGTGCAAAAAGCAGTACGCCGATGACGTAGTCCCAGTAGAAAAATTCATACCTCCACGTCTTTGCCGCCAACTTCTGAGTATTACCCCACGACCCCCAGCAAAGCATCGTTACGACACAGAACATTACGGCTAACGAATAATTTTGTACGATAAACATAGTTTTTTGATATTAATAATTAGTACTCGAAATTTCAGACAATAGCGACTTCAGCCCAATAGCCTGCTTCCCATTGCCAATCTGTCGCTTTGTTCTCCAGCTCAACGAAAACATTATCACCTGCAAACGGCGTCAAGTCGAAATTAACTGCCAGCCAGCCGTCTTTGCCGACAGTATCTTTGCTGACGGTTACAGTTTTCTGCACAGAGCCATTTATACGAATGACAAGTTCCCAATCGCCACCGTCGTGATTACTGACAAGCATCTTTAGCGCAGTTTTTTTGTTTTTGGAGATATTAGTTACGTTAATGAGCTTGCACGGCGTTTGTCGATCGAGCGGATGAGTCATCAGAACGCCGTTCTTCCCACGGTACGATTCGCGATATCCGGGTTGCATATCGTTTCCGCAATCAGAAACTCTCCATCCATCAAACAGTTTACTTACAGCTTCCTGTATATCTCGAAAACTTTTATGTTTGATTTTCGACATCTCCTCTTCGGTAAACTTACTGTCAGCAATCTGTTCGGGTTCCCAACTGAACACGAGAGGACTGGGCACAGGAGTTTTAACCGGAATCACGAACACATCTTCTCCGTCAACAGTTTCTATTCTTCCGCCTTCGCGAACGATATATTCACGAGCCAGCTTTTCACAAACGTCAAGCAGAGCCGGAAAATTGTATGCGGTATGCGAAAAAACTTTTTCATTGTCCAGTTTTTCGATGAATCGTGCAGGAAGTTTGGTCGTGCCGAGTGTGGTGAACAGTACACCTGCAGCGTTTGATGGATTGCAGTCGGAATCCTGTCCGCAACGAGTAGAAATAATGATTGTCTGGTCGAGGTCTTTGTTGCCGTATAGCATACCGATAAGAATGTAGGCGCCATTGATTTTCACATCAATACCGCCGTTTGAGCATTTCTGATATTCGGGATCTTCTCGATATTTCGCCTGACATTTTTTCCATGTGGCTTCCCAATCGTTGGGATTTTCCTTATACCAAGCAACGACATCGCTTACCATTTCGGCATACTGACATCCGGCTGGAATACACTCTAATCCGGCATCAATGATTTTTAAGAGGTCGTCCTCAAAAAACGCTTCGGCATACATGCCACCAATAAATTGTCCGGCATACATGCCATCGCTGTAATTCATAAGCCTGCCAAATTTCTCGCCTAATGCGATAGCCACCTGCGGCATACCCGGGGCAATCAGCCCCGAGTAGTCCGCTTCTATCTGATAATCAATATCATTGGGACATTTGTTGAATTGCGGATGACTGCAATCGGGAGGCGCTATTCCGGCTCGAAGATTATTACGACCGGCTGCATTGGCACACCAGAGCGGGTATTCACTGTTAGCAAAGTCAATCCCAGCCTGACGAATAGACACATCGGGTCCGTATTCTTCCAAAGTGCGGAGGAACGTCATTTCGGTATAGAGGTCATCCTGACCGAAAGCGTCGTTAATCATATCCGGCGTCCATACTGGCATTTTGTCGAGCGGAATAATCTCGTCGCGCCAGCGAAATTCCGTAGGTCCGCCCCAGCAAACACCGGCAATCTGCCCAAGCCAGCCGGCTTTCATTTTGTCGCGATAATCGCTGACTTTCAGCCGTCGGAATTTGCCACTGTCGGAACATCCTGACATACAGGCAATAAAAACGACACACAATAGTGTGAGTACATTCAGATTGATTTCCTTTTTCATAATCTTCATTTATTGATACTGTTAATAACCGGGATTTTGCGACAGGTTGGGATTGAGGGTTATCTCGTTGAATGGTATGGGCCAGAGATAGTTTCTTGACGGATTAAATTCTTTCACATAACCGGATAATTCCACTGTGGCAAGCGAGCCGCCAGTACCTTCATACGTCATACCTTTGACTGTTCCGGGTATAACTGCTTCGCAGATTTTCCAGCGTCGGATGTCATACAGGCGCAGTCCTTCGCAAGCCAATTCAACCATTCGTTCGCGACGGACGATTTCGCGCAATTCTGCCTGATCTGTCGTCGTTACGGCAGGCATCTTGACGTCGGCGCGATTGCGAATTTGATTAATGGCATCGGTTACCGAAGCGTCAATTGATGCTCCGCCAAGCTCAATACATGCTTCTGCATACGTCAACAATACTTCGGCATAGCGCAGATACGCCAGACTAACGCCGCAGTTCCACGGATTGGAATAATCGGAAAAGCTGACATATTTCTTGAAATACCAGCCTGTTGGCGTAACGTTTTCTGCCGAGATGGTAATATCGTCGCCCGTACCGCTGCCCGGCAGTGTATTTAGCGTATTGCCATCAGGCAGCTGGTCGCCGGTTACGAAGATAGTATAGCCAAGTCGCGGGTCGCGGTCTTTATACGGGTTCTTCGGGTCGAAACCGCTGTTAGGATTATCAATAGGCAGACCTGTCGTCTTCATCAGGTATGCATCCACGAGTGGTTTTGTCGGCACCAACTGGCACTGCTGCGTGTAGAGGCTGTTAGGCGTATAGAATGCAAAAATCGAATGTGCGTTGATGTTTTGCGCATATTGACGGGCAAACATAATTTCAGACACGCCATCAGCTGCATAATCGAACAGTTCGGGATACGAATCGTGCAATTTATAAGCATTAAGATCTATTACAGCTTTGGCTGCTGTGCGTGCATCCTGATAACGTCCGGAATATAACATTGCACGGGCTTTAAGTCCGAGCGCTACGCCTTTGGTAACACGCCCGTGTTGAGACTGCTCGACAGGCAGGTCATCTGCTGCGGCAGTCAACTCCTGTGCTATGAAATCCCATATCGAACTTGCAGAATCCCTTGTTACGGCTTTTGCGTCGTCTATTGTCAACGTTGCAGTAATTAAGGGCACATCACCGTATAGCATCACAAGATTGATAAACGAGAATGCACGCAATGTTTTTGCTTCGGCTACAAGGCGCGACTTCAGAGTCCCGTCAATATCTTCAACCAAATCAATGTTTTCGAGGAATGAGTTTACCGCAGCAATAATGGTGTAATAATAAGACCATTCGCTGGCAGCAACATTGCTGCTGGCATTATGCGTATTTTTCTCAATCGTCGATTCGTCGCGCCATTGCAAAACGAAATGTGCAATGTCGGTATAGCCATCCATACAGGTATAACGCCACTGACCTCCTAATATGGAGTAAATTCCGTTGACGGCATATTCGGCGTCCTGCTCTGTTTTCCAAAACAATTCGCTTGCCAACCTGTCCTTAGGGATGGTATTCAGTAAACTTTCGCTACAGGAAGAAAAGATAAGCGCAATAAGGCTTATGCAGATATATCTATAAGTTTTCATCGTTTTGTAATTTAAAAATTAATATTCAGTCCTACTGTTGTAACAGAAGTTTGCGGGAAACTGCTTTCCTGACTTCGACCCTCCATTTCAGGGTCGATATCATATTTGTTCAGTTCAGAGAACGTCAGCAGGTTTGTTGCAGAGACATATACGTTGATGCTGCCGATTTTCATCATGTTACAGAAACTTTTCGGTATATCGTACGACAGGCGTAAGGTCTTAAGCCGCAGATAACTGCCATTTAGCATTGAGAAATCGGATATTTGTGCATTCTTCATCGTATATTTCGTTGGGCGCGGATACTTGGCGTCGGTATGTTCGGGTGTCCAGTAATCCGACCAGACCTTATGTGCAAATCCACCCCAGATGCCATGTTCAAGGATAGCGCCGGTCATCAGTTTGTCTGACCCGGCTACACCCTGCCAAAAGAGGTCGAGCCTTAAGTTCTTCCAAGTAACACCCATATTTGACGAAAATGTCCAATCAGGTAATTCGCTGCCGAAAATAACATAGTCGTCAGGCGTCAGCTCGCCGTCATTATTCTGGTCAACATACTTGATGTCGCCCGGACCTACTGATCCGTCCCATTTGGCATAACCGTCAACTTCAGCCTGAGTCTGGAAAAATCCATCGGTTTCAAAGCCATAATATGAGTTAATAGGCTTACCCTCAGTGGTTATAGTACGGTAGTCGCTGTTTCCATAAGCGGAGATATAAGGACCTGTACCAGCGAGATCAATGACTTCATTTTTGTTATAGTTAGCATTGAGCGTTACGTCTAATTTAAAGTCGCCGAATGTCTGTCGTGTGCCGAGCAAAAACTCAAAACCGCGATTTTCAACGATACCGGCATTTTGGTTTGTTGCCGAAAGACCGATGACGGTAGGTATTGGCATTGCCAGCAAAATATCGCTCGTCCGTTTCTTGTAGTAATCAACCGACAAGTTCCATTTACTGTCGAACATATAGGCGTCAATACCAAAGTTCAACTGTGTTGTGGTTTCCCACGAAATATCTTCGCTGACCATGCTGGTCTGTCGGTATCCGGTTGCAAGAGAGCCGTTTAATACATAATTACTTTGGTTATACGTCTTCATAAATGAATATAATCCGACTTGCTGGCTTCCCACTTTACCCCAAGAGCCTCTCAATTTCAGTTCATTGACTGTAGTTTTAAGCGGCTCGTAAAACGCCTCGTTCGAGATGCGCCATCCTGCAGAGAAAGACGGGAACCAGCCGTACTGGTGCCCTTTTGCAAAACGCGAAGATCCGTCTCGACGCAAATTGGCTTCTAACAGATAGCGACCGTCGAAATCATAATTTACACGCCCGAATAAAGAACGCAGTCCCCATTCGGAATTGCCGCCTTCAGCCGATTGAGTAGCATCGTCGGCGCCAAGAGAAAGTGCCTGCAGCTCGTTATTATAGAAACTCTGACGATAGCCTTCCACCCAGTCGCTGACATAATGTATTTCGGAATAACCAAGTATTCCGCTTAAAACGTGTTTGCCAAAAGAGTTGTTATACACAGCCTGCAAGTCGATACCATCTTCCTGCGACTTGCTCCTGTAGTCGTCCATGCTGTTAATCGCGTTGAATGTCCGGCGCTCAGGATGCAATTTGTCGGTAAAATCATATTTGTTGTTGAAATTGGTATAATTTTCCGAATTAATTTGAGAAGAATACTGAGCACTCAGCTTTAGCGATTTAATAAGCTGATAATCAGCCCTAAATATACCAATAATTGCTGTACGCTTTGAACTGGACAATCCCATTTCTTTGGCATTAATAAGCGGACTGTAGCTGTCAACCGACAAACCGTAAGAGCCGTCGCTATAATACGGCACTCCCCACTGACTGTTTTGCCACATACGATAGTATGATTCCCATTCATTTATAGGCGCTTTCCTGTCGGTAAAACGGACAGTTACATTGGATGTGAATGTGAGTTTGTTGCTGATTTTGTAATCAGTCTTTGCCCGCATTTCAGAAATATTGAATTTATAATTGGGCAAAACGCCATCTTCGTTCATATAGCGGTACGAAACGCGATTAAGGATTTTTTCCGTTCCGCCGTCGAGCGTGATGGTATGACTGTGCTGAGGAGCAAGTTTGAACATCGCGTCATGCCAAACATTAGGTTCGGGATAATTATCCGGGTCTTTGGCGTGATTTGATGTCCACTGCTGGATATATTCATCTGTATAGAATTGATATCCGTAAGTGTTCATGTACGCGGCATTTTGATGGTTCATATACGTTATGGCATCCATGTGTTCAGGGTTATTGTTAGAACGGGCATAGCCCAGATAACCATTGTACGACACCGTCAACCTGCCTTCTTTTGGCGCTTTTGTATTGACGAGGATAACTCCGGCGGCTGCTCTTGACCCGTAAATTGCCGCCGAAGCCGCATCTTTGAGAACTGATACCGATTCAATATCAACGGGATTAATACGCGACAGATCACCCGGAACACCATCAACAAGAATCAAGGGACTGTTGTCGTTGAGCGAAGTGATTCCGCGAATACGTGTCGTGTAACTTTCACTTCCCGGAGCGCCGCCACGGTCAATAATAGTTAATCCCGGCAGTTTGCCTTGCATCGCCTGTGTGATGTTTGTCGAATTGCCTTCCGAAAGGTTTTGGGAATCAATGCTGCTGATAGCATTTGTTACGCTTAACTTGCGCTGTATGCCATAACCGACAACAACAATGTCATCCAGAGTCTTTGCATCCTCTAACATCTTGATTGTTAGGGGTTTACCCCCCCCCGCTAATGCGCTGATTTCCTGCGTGTTATAGCCAATATAGGATATTTGCAGGACAGCTCCATTTTGTACGTTAATCGAGAACTTACCTTCGGTATCTGTAACAGTACCGTTAGTTGTTCCCTTTTCAAGAACGTTGGCTCCAATAACGGGTTCACCGCTGTTGTCAACAACCGTTCCGGTTACTATATTCCCCTGTGCAGCTACTCCGCAGACAATGCACACCAACAGCATAATGATGTTTATGCAGCGCATTATTGTTCGTGCATGGGAACGAGACGAAACATGATTAGATAAATTAATGTTTTCCATACGATTATTGTTTTAATTTGAAATAAATTGTAAATTTCAATGATGCACCACACCGGCAGGCGCGTCTGAATAGATGACAGCGTTGCTGAAATTGATGCTGATATTGTCCACAGGATTGAGCCACTTGAAGGTAACTGTGTGTTTACCTTTGGGCAGCTGATATTTCCAGAACAGGTCGTGGCGACGCAAGTGGTATCTGGCAGGCAGGTCGACCGATTCGGCAAGGGCGCCGTCGATATACATTTCGGCGTGTGCTACGTAGCTGTTGTCGTCGTTAGAGCCAAAACGGGCATTTGCGCCTGTCGATCGGACACCGCCCATAAAGACTACGCCTGTACCGTCGAATGTTATTGCATCAATATCTTTGATATTCTTGTTGATACGTCGCAATTCGACCGGATGATGTCCTTCAAAGCCTTTTTCGTAACGCACGGGCGTCGGCTGCTGACAGGCTATCGTAACGTCGGAAGCGCCGACCGTACCGCCATTGCGTTCAATCATTTGCAGAGCCTGTTTGTAGCTCATCTCATACGTTTTGTTGAGCGAAATTGTCGTATAGGCGAAATCCATATCTTCGACATCGACAATTTCTTTTTTCCAGTAATCGGGTATCTTGCTGTAACCCAGAATAGTGCCGAGTATGCCTCCCGACGATGCGGGGTTGCAGTCGGAGTCCTGTCCGCAGCGGGTCGAGATATCGATAGTCTTAAAGAAATCGCCTTCGCCATAGAGCAGTCCGATGATGATATAGGCGCTGTTGATCACCGCGTCGATATTGAACGGCACAAACACGCCGTCGGGGCAGCCGATGTCCTGACTCCATTTTTTCTCACATTCAGCCCAGGTCTGTTTCCAGTCGTCGGGATACTGTTTATGCCAGCTGATGACGTCGCTCATACATTTATAATATACGCTCTGTTCGGGGATGGTTTTCAGCGCTTCGCTGACGACAAACTCAATGTCGTCCGACACAAAAGCCAGAGCATACATAGCTCCGACATAGACGCCGCCGTACCAGCCGTCGCCATAGTTCATTATATGACCGATCTTGTCCGACACTTCCGACGCGGCATTAGGCATTCCGGGCGACATAATTCCGGCATAGTCAGCCTCGATCTGATAGTCAATATCGTCTGAATGAGGATTATAGAGCCAGTGCCCCGACTTGGGCGGCATAATCCCGTGCAGGATATTGTACCTTGCCGCCTGATTGGCATGCCAGAGAGCATAACCTGCTGTGGCAAAGGCGACTGCAAACGAATCGACCGGCGCGTCCAAGCCAAGACGGTCGAAGACGTCAACGAAGGTCAGATCCATATAAACGTCGTCATACAGACCGGGCGTATTGGTCATCCACTGCCGGATATAGCCTTCCGACCACGGGATGGTTACGTAGTCCTGAATCATCGTTCCGGGGAACTTAAACTCGGTCGGACCGCCGTAGGTGCAGCCAATGGTCTGTCCCGCCCAAGCGCCCTTAATTTTGTCTAACAGCACATCTTTGGTAAGTGTTACTGTTTCAGGGATTTTAGTGCCGGAATTTCCATTCGCCGACTGCTGTGTACACGAGAAAAATACACCTGCCATTAGAGCAGGCATCAAGATGCTTAAAATTCTTTTTTTCATGATTTTACAGTTATAATGGTTTAGTAATCAGTATTTTTCAATCTCGTGCCTATAAGGAACAGACGCCTGCGCTCCCATTCGTGTTACGGCGATGGCAGCGGCTTGGCAGGCGAATTTCACCGCGTCGGCGATGTTTTTGCCTTCGGAAATCCCTACGCACAAGGCGCCGCAGAACGTATCGCCGGCAGCTGTCGTGTCAACAGCCTCAACTTTGACCGCGGGAATTTCAAAATAATCCGTTCCTTCCTTAACCAAAGCGCCTTTGGCACCGAGCGTAATGATAACAATATCAACACCTTTGGCGCTGATAATATCTGATGCTCGGCGTGCCGACGACCAGTCTTTGACCGTGATGCCCGACAGCAGTTCAGCCTCCGATTTATTGGGAGTTATAACATACAGATTTTTAAGCAGTTTTGGCGATAGCACCTGTGCCGGAGCGGGATTAAGGATAACTTTCACGCCCTTCGATGCCGCTATGTCGGCTGCATATTCGACCGTTGCCATCGGGATTTCGAGCTGCATAAGCAACAAATCGGCGGCTTCTATCTCAGCGCGCGCCTTTTCGATATCCTGTACCGACAGCGTTCCGTTGGCGCCCGGCGCTACGAGGATGCAGTTTTCGCCCTTCGCATCGACAGATATAAGCGCCACGCCCGAAGGATTGTCGGCGCTCGAAAAAATATACCGCGTGTCGATGCCCTCAGTTTTGTATAATTCAATGGATTGACGCCCGAAAAGGTCGTTGCCCGTTTTCGTGATAAACGACACCTGACCGCCCAGACGAGCTATGGTTACAGCCTGATTCGCCCCTTTGCCGCCGGGGTTCATCATAAACGTGCCGCCGATAATCGTCTCGCCCGGAACGGGAAGCCGCGATGCCTTAATCACCATATCGGTATTAGAACTGCCTATTACTGCGATTTTGCTCATTTTTAGGTCTTTTAATTAATTTTGATGCAAAAATAATCAGTTAATTATTATCGCGCACGCAAAAAAGTGTCAAAAATGAGAATTTCAACTTACTAAATATCTCGATAAAAAATTTATTTTCAAACTTATATTTATATGTTTTTTCATAATTACAATATTTTTTCTTTACTTTGCATTTTAAAACAAAAACTCATGAAAAAGACTGACGCATTAGTTTTACTCGTTTCTTCGCTAACGAAAGCAGAGAAAAAGAATTTTAGCTCGCACTGTAAAAAATCGGACTATTCTGCACTGTTCAGATTGATCGATAAAGACCATAATGTTTCGGCTAAAGAACTGAAACAGAAATTTAAACAGAAGCATCAAGGTGCCAATTTTGATGCGACCGTAACGTATCTGTACAAAGTACTGCTCGACAGTTTGAGCGATTTGCGTCGCGACCGCGACCGATTTTACTGTCTGTTTGATAACATCCTTAAAGCAAGGATTTTATTTGAAAAGTCCCTGTTTGAAGAAGCGCTCGATTTGCTTAGCAGCGTAAAAAAAGAGGCGCTTGTAGTGGAAAATTTTTATGCAATGCTCTATGCTTCGCGCCTCGAACTCGAATATTTGATGTTCCTCAATTTTGCTAACATTACCGAAACGGCGCTCGTCAATAAACATTTCCATATCAATGAGATACAGAAAAAAATGCAGAAAATCAGCGAACAGTCAGCCCTGTACGAAATGCTAAAATATAGACTGATGCATAAGGGATATATTCATTCACAGAAACAGAAAAACACATTCAACGACTTGGTAATTAGCGAAATAAATATCAGCTCGTCGAACAAGGACAGTTTTGAGATAAAAAAGCTACACCTGCTGTTCCAGTCGAATTATCTGATTGGCATAGGCGACCACGAATCGGCTTCAAATTCGTTACGTGAACTAAATCAGCTTTTTGAGAATAATAGACATCTTTGGAACGACCCGCCGTTTTATTACGTTTCTATGCTCGAAGGCATCCTCGACAATCTGCGAAGCATCGGCAGCTACGACGAAATGCCGTATTATATCGGGAGGCTAAAAAATATTCGGAATGTACCTGCCGGATTTCAGGCGCATGTCTCTGTGCTTATTTTTCTGTACGAACTGTTTCCTTATCTTGACCGAGGTGATTTTCGTTTAGCTAAGCAACTTGTTGATAAACACAAAAATAGACTGTTTGCAGATATGATTAACCTGAATCTGATGAGGCGGGCTGAACTTTCGCTATGTCTTTCAATTATTCACCTCGGACTTGGCGAATATAAAAAAGCGCAAAGTATTTTAATCAGCGAAATAATACACGATTCAAGAATTTATTCCCTGCCGCTATACCGCACTATCAGGCTAATCAGTCTTATAATCCATTACGAACTTGAGCACAATGATATTATCGAACAGACAAGCCGCTCGATAAAACGTGGGATATCGAAAACGAAAGACGCCTATCGTGTTGAATATCTGATGCTTGACTTCCTGAATAAAAGCGGCGTCGCACTGCATGGTGCAGCCAACAGAAAAGAGCTGTTGAGGAAATTGTCGCCCGAAATGTCCGGTATTAGAAACAATATCTTTGAGCGTCAAATACTTAAAAACTTCGATTTCATTGCGTGGATAGAATCTAAACTGACTTTAGTCCCGCTTTCGGAAATACTTGGCAACAAGTTTGCTCATTTTTCCAGCGTAAACGATTTGCGACCGATGAGGTTGCCGTCGGCGAAAATATCTGCACGGTAGGTGCCGGGCGAGAGGTATTCTTCTACATCCCAGTACATTACGACCTGCACTTCTTCGCCGTCGTATTCGATAGTTTTCATCATCGACCAGGCTATCTCCTTGTTTTCAAACGCGAACACTCCCGAATTTGCTTTGCGCAGGATATCGTCGTCGGGCTTCATAAGTCGCACATACAAAGCCTTTTCGCCTATCGGGGCGGTGATATTCTTTGCTATCGAGAATTGCAGCATCAGCTGTGCTATATTGTTGATTTTCTTAGCGCTTTTGCCTTTCGACGTTAGCGGCGAGACCTGTATGGCGGTAGCGTCGAGGCGACTTGCGAGGTTCACGCGCTCGGTCAGTTTTTCCTTTTCCTTAGTCAGCTGGGCGGCTGTCGTAGTCGCCTGACGGTATTTTTGCGTTACCTGCCGATTTTCGGTTTTCAGTTTTTCGTTTTCGGTGTTAAGCGAGTCGATTTGAGCCACATAGCCGCGCATAATTTTTCGCAGCGACTCGAGTTCTTTCTTTAACTCGTTAATACGGCGGGCGTTGGTGGACTTTACAGTGCGCAACTCCTCCATCAGCCGCTGTACGCGCATCTGCTCGGTAGTCAGCAGAGCGACGAGCGAATCGTTGCCGACGCTAAACTTATATCCCTCATATTGAAGCGATAACTCCTCGTATTCGTCCGTCAGCGATTCTTTTTCGAGCGCAAACACCTCTTCCATATCCGCTACGCGCTGCTCCTGATAGTAGATGTAATACACAAAAGCGCCCGCCAGCAGCAGGAGTACAACTATCGCCGTGATTATCAGCGATTTTATCTTTATGTTTTTATCTTCGGTACCCATAAATCCAGATAACGTAAAATATCATACAGACCGCAAAGATAGTGATTTATCCGTAAAAAAGAACAAACTTTTCAACACTAACGAAAAAATACGGCTGTTTTTTAACGAAAATGACGTACCTTTGCAAGCCTGAAACAGTTATTTTTTATGCAAGAAAAGATTATCATTCTCGATTTCGGGTCGCAGACGACACAACTTATCGGTCGTAGAATCAGAGAGTTAAATACTTACTGCGAGATTGTGCCTTACAACAAATTCCCGTACGATGACCCGTCGGTCAAAGGCGTGATTTTGTCGGGCAGTCCTTATTCGGTATATGATACGGCGGCGTTCAAGACTGATTTGTCGGCGTTTCGCGGGCGTTTTCCGCTGCTTGGTATATGCTACGGGGCGCAGTTGCTCGCCCACACTTCGGGCGGCAAGGTCGAGTCGGCGGGGATGCGCGAATACGGGCGCGCCCACTTGACACGTCTCGACGGCAACGACCGACTGCTGCAAGGTCTGCAAACCGGCTCGCAGGTCTGGATGTCGCACGGCGATACGATTACGCAGCTCCCGCGTACATTTAATATAATAGCAAGCACCGACGACGTCGCGGCGGCAGCGTTCAAGGTCGAAAACGAGAATACCTGGGGCGTGCAATTCCATCCCGAAGTATATCATACCGAAGACGGGATGAAGATACTCGACAACTTCCTGACGATCTGCGGATGCAGCAAAAACTGGACACCGGCGTCGTTCATCGAGCTGACGGTCAAGGAGTTGAAAGACAAGCTCGGCGACGACAAGGTGATACTTGCCCTCTCCGGCGGCGTCGATTCGTCGGTAACGGCTGTCCTGCTCAACCGCGCCATCGGCAAAAATCTGACCTGCATTTTCGTTGACCACGGCTTGCTGCGCAAAAACGAGTTTGCCAAAGTGATGAAGGCTTACGAAGCGCTGAACCTCAACGTCATAGGCGTCAATGCGCACGATAAATTCTATTCCGAGCTGCAAGGCGTCGAAGAGCCTGAGCAGAAACGCAAAATCATCGGCAAGGGCTTTATTGATGTTTTCGACGAGGAAGCCCGCAAGCTGAAAGACATCAAATGGCTGGGACAGGGCACGATCTACCCCGATGTGATTGAATCGCTGTCGATTACGGGCACGGTCATCAAGAGCCATCACAACGTTGGCGGTCTGCCGGCGAAGATGAACCTCAAGCTCGTAGAACCGCTGCGACTGCTGTTTAAGGACGAAGTGCGCCGCGTCGGATACGAACTCGGTATGCCCGAAAACCTTATCAAACGCCATCCCTTCCCCGGTCCGGGACTGGGCATCCGCATACTCGGCGATGTAACACCCGAAAAAGTGCGCGTGCTGCAGGATGCCGACGATATTTATATCTCGCTGATGCAGGAATGGGGCTTGTACGACAGCGTATGGCAGGCTTGCACTATCCTGTTGCCGATACGTTCCGTCGGTGTGATGGGCGACGAGCGCACTTACGAGAACACCGTTGCCCTGCGAGCCGTAACATCGACCGACGCTATGACAGCAGACTGGGCGCAGCTGCCTTACGACTTCCTCGCAAAGGTTTCAAACGAGATAATCAACAAAGTCAAGGGCGTAAACCGCGTCGTTTACGACATCAGCTCCAAACCGCCCTCTACTATTGAGTGGGAATAGGACGCCGAGCTACTGTTTATGTCATTGCCAGCTCTTTGCCTATGTTGCGTATGGCATTTCGGATTTCTTCTTCTTTGTCGCTCGGAGGCTGTTTGTATCCACGAATATAGGCAGCGAGAAGGCTTTGCTTCATTCCTAAACGACGTGCGATGTCCGATGCGTTCAACTCCGGATGGGTAAGGAACAGCAGCGATATCCCCTGCGGCTCGGTTTGCCGTTCAAGAAAACTGTCAAATGAAATATCCTCGTCTATATCAGGAAAATGTATGCCTGAATACGAAAATCGGTAATTATTCCGTTGCTCCGTCGTAGCATTGAGCAGCCTGTGATACCACAGTAACGACTGCGAATACTGCTTGCCGTCGGCAGTTGAAATGTAAATCTTGCCGTCATCGAACCATAATTTTGCTATATTCAATTGCGTATCCATTGCTCATTGATTTTTAGTCCATTCAGTCTTGATAAGTTCTTGGTTTTCCGCCACAATTTTTATGGCAAACCGCAGGTCTTTCGGTTTTAAGCCGCGATTGTAAACGAGTTTTATTTCATCCTCCACTTCAAACTTCGCCTCACCGTCAGCATTCTCAACGTGAACGTGAACAGGCTCGTGATCCTTGGAGTAGAAGAAAAATCTTAATCCGCAAATGTTTATGACTGTGGGCATCTTCGTTTATTATTATTTTTACCGCAAAGTTACGTATTCCGCAACAATTCGCCAAAAAATCAAGAAAAAAACACCGCAAAATCGGCTGAAACTAAAAAACAATGAGTATTTTTGCAGCCGTAAACTAAACTGAACGCAAGATGAAAGCATTAGAATTTAAGACGAAAATTAGTGGTAAGTACATTTCTATACCCCGAAAAACGCAGCGCGAGCTTGCTGTAGTTTCTGACGGGGGTAACGCCAATGTGCGTGTTGTATTGCTTATTACAGATGGCGAGATCAAAAAAACATCGCATAATAATGGCATTGACGAAGCGATGGATGATGTTGCAAAAGGAAGAGTATATGCCGCCGACGATGCTAAAAGTTTAATCGCTCAGTGCCTTCTTTGAAATGTATAAAATCGAATATACCAACCGTTTCAAAAAGGACGTTAAGCAAGCGGCAAAGCGGGGTTATGATTTGACCCTGCTCGAAACTGCAATCAATTTACTTCAGACCACAGGCGTCTTACCAGCTGAATACAGGACGCATCCATTATCAGGTAAATATTTAGGCAAACTCGAATGTCATCTCAAACCCGACTGGCTGCTAATCTGGGAAAAGCACGATGACCGTTTGACCTTGCTTTTCTTTGCTACAGGCACTCATTCCGACCTGTTCAAATCATAGGCATCAGTGTGGTTACGTATTCAGCAACAATTCGCCAAAAAATCAGCAAGAAAAAAAAAAATCCCCCACCCCACCCCGCCTACACCGCCTCGCAAACCGATATTTTCAAATTTTAACATTAGAATATGTTTTATAACATACGCCGATTGAGTACAACCGAATGTCGAAGGCGGTATCTTTGCCACGCATTAGGCTGCTGAACGGAAACGCCGCAAGGGAGCTGATGTCGCTGAATATCAGTAATATAGTATTTGGCAGGATGTTTTTTATAAGACGTAAAACAAGGTGAGTATCAGAACATTACATAATCGAACCGGATTGACGGCGGGAACGACAAAATGTCTCGCTTGGCTCAGCTATATCTTAATTAACGTTAAATCGTTGCGTTTTGCACCGGAGGTGGCTATAAGCTGCGCTCGGCGCCCTTTTATGTCTGTTATTCAATTAAATAAATTACTTTTTAACTAAATTATTTTTTTACTTATGGAAGAACGAAAATTCATTTTAAAAAGGAAAGATACATGGCTGAGGCTTTTCGCCATGCTATGTATCTTCAGTTGTTTCTCGTTTGCTGCTTTCAGTCAGAAACGCATTACGGGAAAAGTGTTTGACGGATCCGGCGAAGCGATTATCGGCGCCAGCATCCTCGAAAAAGGCACCACCAACGGTACGATTACCGACATCGATGGTGGTTTTGCGTTAACGGTGCAGAACAATGCCGTACTGCAAGTTTCCTACGTAGGTTACACCTCGCAGGAAATTCCGGTTGGCGACCGCACTACGCTCAACATCGCCCTCGTCGAAAACGTCGAGGCGCTGCAGGAAGTCGTAGTCGTGGGTTATGGCACCCAGCAGAAAAAGGACATCACAGGCTCTGTGGCTGTCGTTGACACCAAAGAACTGTTGAAGTCGTCGGGCGCTACCGCAGCAGGACAGCTGCAGGGCAAAGCCGCCGGCGTACACATCGGCACATCCGGCGTACCGGGCGCGCAGACGATGGTTCGTATCCGCGGTATCAACACCATCAACGACAACGGTCCGCTCTACGTTATCGACGGCGTTTCGACACGTAACCAGGACCTTGCGAGCCTTAACCCTAACGACATCGAAAGTATGCAGGTCTTGAAAGACGCATCGTCGGCAGCAATCTACGGAGCGCAAGCCGCTAACGGCGTTATCCTTATCACGACCAAGCGCGGAACGAAATCCGGACAGCCGACAGTTTCGTACGACGGCTACTACGGTATC
>JAISTS010000120.1 GCA_031272455.1 Tannerella sp.
TCGAACATCGTATGATGATACGTGTCGTGCCCGACTTCTTCGAGGTCGTTATGCTTGCCGCTCACACGCAGGCATTTCTGGCTGTCCGCCACGCGCGGATATTTCACGGGCGCATTACCAAGAATGATGTCCTTAAACTGGTTCATACCCGCGTTCGTGAACATCAGCGTCGGGTCGCCCTTGATTACCATCGGCGCCGACGGCACTATTTTATGTCCTTTCGACGCAAAAAACGTCTTGAAAGACTCTCTGATTTCTTTTGATGTTAACATAATTTAAGTTTATCTGTCGAAAAATATTTTGCAAAGTTACAGCAAATAATTATCTTTGCAACCCTTTTAAGAAAATTGTTTGCCAAATGGGACTAATAAAATCGAGGAAAATATATTACCGTTATAATCCGAATACGCTTGATTATGAACGTGTTTACCCGTCTGCTAAAGAGCGTATCTACTCCGTCCTGAAGCATCTCAGCTCAGGGATTTTAATCGGGGGTGCAGTCTTTTTTGTCTGTTCGCGCGTGTTTGTTTCGCCGTTAGAAACGCTGTTGAAAAAGGAGAATAAACTGCTGCAGACGCAGTACGATGTTTTGTCGGTACAGCTTGATAACGCCTTCGAGGTGCTCGACGACATACAGCAACGTGATGAGAAGCTGTATCGTGCTATATTTCAGGCTCGTACCATACCCGAGTCGGTGCGAAAATCGGGCTATGGAGGCACTAATCGATACGAATATCTGTCTGGAATGTCAAATTCGGAACTTGTCATTGAGACGACAAAAAAGATGGATATACTTAAAAAACAGATGTATATCCAGTCAAATTCGCTTGACGAACTGATTGCGATAGGCAAAAATCTTGAAGCGCGCAACCGCTGCATTCCATCCATTCAGCCGGTGGCAAACAAAGACCTCAAACATACTGCATCAGGCTACGGGATGCGTATCGACCCGATTTACCGCACTATGCGTTTTCATACCGGAATGGACTTTTCGGCTCCCACAGGTACCGATATCTATGCCACGGGCGACGGCGTCGTCATCTTTGAAGGCTGGCGGCAGGGCTATGGCAATTGCATCATCATCGACCACGGCTATGGCTTCAAAACGCTTTACGGGCATCAGAAGAAAAACCTTGTTCGTGTGGGACAGCGTGTTTCACGAGGCGAAATCATTGGTTTGGTAGGCGACAGCGGGCGGTCAACCGGTCCTCACCTGCATTACGAAGTGCTTGTCAACGACAAACACGACAATCCTGCGAAATATTATTTTCAGGATCTTACGCCCGAAGAATACGATATGATGATCCGTCTCGCCGACAATCACGGGCAGGTGATGGATTAGTTTAAAATATAAAAAATATCAACTGAAATATAAATTATCTATGGGGACGATGCCTGAAAAACTATATTATTCGATAAAGCAGGTGGCGCAAAAATTTGGCGTCAACGAATCTACTTTACGCTTTTGGGAAAAGGAATTTAAGGAAATATCGCCCCGCAAAACGGAAAACGGAGTGCGCTATTATACGGAAGACGATATAGCGCAAGTGCGTCTTATTCATCATCTTATCCGCGAACGCAAACTCACCATCGACGGTGCTCGCCGCCTGCTCAAAGACAACCGCGAAGCGACGGTCAACAACGCCGACGTAGTTCACCGCCTCACAGAGTTGCGCGGTCAGGTAACAGCGCTTCTTGATACTCTCAACGAAATGAATCCCAAGTGATTATCTTCCAAGCACTATCAGCTTTTTGGCTTTGGTAGCTTCGGCTGATGTTTTGGTGCGTATGGCAGCGCGATAGATATAAACGCCCGGACGAAGTCTGCCTCCGGCGTTATTTTTCAAATCCCACGTAACAGAATAGGCTTTGAACAGGTCTGACGATCCGTTTTCGCTATGCTCCCATTGCAGGCGTCCGGTCAGGTCGTAAACACGGATATTGACCTGCATCTGCGTTTCGGGGCGGTTGTGCGTGAGCAGGAAGGTAACATTTTCGCGCGCAGGTACGGGCGAGGCGGTCAACTCCGAAATTGTCGGTTTGAGATTATTAACAACCTCAAAAGTAAATGATTGCGTCGAAGAATGATTGAGCACATCCCATACTTTAAACTCGGCGGAATGTTGTCCTACCGACAGTTCCGGTATGGCAAATTTCACCACTCCTTCGCCCGTGCCGCCCGACAGCGTTTCGTAATATGCGTTCAGGTTATAGCTCAGGGCAGGATTATTGTCGATGGTCAGCGTTACGTCGTGCCCGATGCTGCTGCCGCCTATATTGACGCCGCTGGCATCCCAGATTACGGCTATCAGGAAAGGTGTCTCGTTGACACGGCTACCGTCGGTGAACGTGCTGTCGTTCAGATACAAAGAACGTATTTCGGGACCTTCGTTATCATTGATTGCATCGTCGGACGAGCCACCGACACGGAATTTCAGGAAAGCGCCCGATGCTTCTGCATTTGTCTCGGTATCAAGGGCATACAGACTGATTTTGCCCGGAAGATTGGTGTAGGATATATCTTTGGGAACGACAAACGAAAACGAAAATTCGCCGTCGGTAACGGCATCGTTTATTTTCTGCATCACGCTTGGATAGTCCTCATATTCAAAAGCTTCGCCCTTGTTGTTGTTGTCTAATGTCTTGATTGTACGCCGACTGTCGAGAATAGTTGCCGACAGTGAGCCGTTGAAATCGGTGGCTTTTTCGCCTGAATGACTGAGTATGACGCCTTTAATCGTGATATTGTCCAAAGCGCGGAAATTCACCGTGTCGCCCGATGCAGGCAAACCGTTTATTTCCGTTATCTCGGCTTTGAAATCGGGATACGAGAGCGTCAAAGCGGGGTCGCCGATAAGCAGAAAACGCACGCGGTCGAACTTCGCAATGTCCTGTTTTGTAGCGCGTATCACTTCGCCGAGCGTCATCCGGCTGCCGTCGGCTCGCTTGTCGAACAGATGCTCCATCAGCTTTTCGTTGATGCTGCCGTTGGTATCCGTGAAGGCGACGCGGGTAGTGGAAAACAGCCCTATACCTCCGCTTTTGGCGTTGAGAAAGACGTTCTCGCCTGCAGAGGTCTGGAAGCCGTCGAAGGGCGTGAAATCGCAGGTCGCCGTAATCCACAGCGGCAATGCCGAATAGGTGGCATTCTGGATAAACACCTCTGTGATAATCAGTTCGTCGCTCAATGAACGCTCGTTGCCATGTCCGGTATAATTGAACACCAGCGTCCCCTCGCGAAATTGTTTTTCAATGCCCGCAGAAACGTCGGGATACGTTACACGCCCGCCTTCGTTCGATTTTTTGAACGAATCGAAAAAGAGCCGGTTGTTGATAAATTCGGGACGCTTAAGTTCCATTGTCTGAGCGAGTTGGTTCGATTGGCGGATATGAATTTCAGAGTAGCCGTCGGTGCCGTTGCCATCGTCTGCCATATAGCAAATCTTGTTTTTCCAGTTGCCCGCATTGCCATTATCCATATACGATATCACCTTATCAACCATCTCTTTAGCCTGCGAAACGGTGCGTACCGGAAAGCGTCCGATGCCAAGCAACAGTTTGTCGCTTGCAAGGTTAGTTCCCTCATTATCAGCTAAAAAACCAAAATAATCGTCAACGACAACCGAATACCAGTTGAGCGAATTTTGCGTCTGGTAAGTGAGCAGGAAATTGTCCATATTGACATTTTTCCAAGTCGAAGTGAGCCGTCGGTTATCGTACGAGCCGTCGCCAAAGAGCAGCAGGAAACGCGGCGCGTCGGCGTCGGACGAGCGGCGGTCGTAGAACATCTTCATAAAACGGCGTATGGCGGTTGCGTCGGGCGTACCGCTCGAAAATTCGTTGTAAACCTGCTCAGGCGTAACTACAACTACGCTGAGGTTGGTTTTTGTGCGGTGATATGCAGCCAAGCGCTCAGCTTCGGCGACGAACGAGGGCGGGGCGAGGATAACCATCTCGGTCTGCGGCAACGAGTGCAGGTTTTGCGTTTTCACTTCGCCAACCGTTTCGGGCGACGGAAACGATTTTGTCAGATCGACAAGAGCCAATTCGCGAAGCTCGGCGCTTGCAGGGATGGTGAACGACAGCTCCGAGCCTGACTGTGTCGTTTCGATCAGCGCAGGATGAAAACTGTCTGTAACATCGAACACCAGCATTTCGGATGTAGCATCGGCAACTGTGAATTGTGCCACATTGTTGCGCGCTTGCAGGCTGCGGAAAAAAGTGAACGGCTCGCTATATGATTTGAGCTGCCTTTTCGCTTGAATAACAATGTAATCGAGAAAACTCTGATGCCCCGAAGGGCTGTAGCTGACGGTTGCCTTGATTTCCTCGTTTTTTTCGCCTTTCCATGCTGCATAATCGTACGCTTCGATGCCTTTGGTATATACGGCGTCGTAGCCGATATTTTGGGCTATGCTCTTTTCTATCAGCTGATTGCCGTCAATGCTAAGCGACACCTTTCCCGTCGAGTTTGTAGGATTGGCAATGAAACGCAGCGTAACCATCGCGTCGTCGGCTGTGATGCCGGGGATGCGGAAAGTGAAATTTTGTGTAGTGCTCGACTCGAAACTTTCGCCAAACAGCTCGCGACCGGAATTATTGACCGATCGCTCGTCTTTTTCGTGAATAGCGTAATCGTCGAAAGTATTGATTTTCAGCGCAGCGCCTGCTGCCGGCGACGCCGCTTCAGCCATCTCTGCAACAGGAGTGGCGTCGGTAACAAAATAGTAGCCGTAAGTAGAATACGGATTGTTTTCGTGTACGAACTGCGAGACTTGCGACAGCCCGAAACTGACAGATTTATAAGTCCATTTCACCGGACCTTTGGCATAGAAAAGCAGATAGTCGGAGCCGCGCCAGACATCGGTTGCGGGCAGGTCGTCGATATACGGTTGCGAGAAATCTTCGTCGAGCAGCCATCCGCCGTAGCCGTGTACAGACACTTTGGCGGGGTCGGAAAAGCCCATTTTTTTCAGGTCCTGATATGTGATTTTGAATATTCCGGTGTGGTCAACGCGGATTTTCACCCATTTGCCTTCGGACAGAACGGATTGCGCGGCATAGCGGCTGCCGTCCGCCTTTGTTAGGCAGGCAAACAGGCATAACATCATTACAAGCACACATATCCGATTCATTATAAATAAGTTATCTTCGTTATCTCACATAAAAATCGAGCAGTTTCCTGTCGCCGATAAATCCTTGCAGATGGTCGCCGACATTGACTTTAGCCACTCCGGCAGGCGTTCCGGTGAATATCAAATCGCCCATTCGCAATGTCATAAAGCGGCTCACGTACTCGATGATTTTGTCAATCGTAAAAATCATATCGCCCGAAAATCCCGTCTGTACAGTCGTGCCGTTGACGTCGAGCCTGAACTGCAGTGCGCCAATCTCACCCGCCTCAGCGAGCGGAATGAATTTGCCCGTAACGGCGGCGTTGTCGAACGCTTTGCTCAGCTCCCACGGCAGTCCGGCGTTGCGCAGTTTCGATTGTAAGTCGCGGGCGGTGAAGTCTATCCCGACCGTAACTTCGTCGTAATAGCGATGCGCAAACTGTTCGGAAATATTCTTGCCGAGCCTGTTGATTTTGACGACAATTTCTGTTTCGTGATGCACTTCGGCAGAAAAATCGGGCAGAAAGAACGGCTTTCCGTCCTTCAGCACAGCGTCGCCTTTCATGAAAATCGTTGGCTCTAATCTATTTAACGTATGATGCATCTCTTTATTGTGAGTTGCATAGTTCATACCTACGGCGATAATTTTCATTGCGCTAAATGATTTTTGAGCGGATTTGAGTACATTTCGAGCATTTTTGTACGCAGGAAATCCTCGTCTTTGTTGTTGATGTCAATCTTAGCTATCTGATTTTTAAGGTATTCGCAAAACTCTTCCTTGTCGCTGATGCCATAGTTATTGCTAAATCGCGAAGTCTTGTACAGCATATCGTAAGCCACATAGTTGCGCGGATAGAAGCGGTAATGTTTGTAAATCTCCCTGTCGATAGCGGCGGCTATAGCCGAAAACAGCTCATTTTTTTCGAGCGCAGGGTCGATATGTTGCAGCGCGGGATTGATGGGCGAGCCGATAGTGAAATGTACGCGCCCCTTGTTTTGCAGTATGCCGATTTCCATGCTGAGCAGGTCGTCGCGTTTGCTTTTCGTGAAGTGCGGATTGTCGCGTTTGAGCTGAAATTCCTGTGCTTTGAGATAGTCGCAGGGGTCGATTTCGTAGGAGATGGCGACGGGCACGATGTTGAGCGACATCAGGTTAGTAAGGATATCCTCTGTGCCGCCCATATTCAGCATCTTCAGTACGCTGTTTTGCGTCGTATCGTTCGAGTCTTTCGCCCGTCCTTCGCGCTGGGCGATCCATATCGAATCTTTTGTCTCTTTGATAGTGTGGTGGATATACGCCGACAGTTTATGGCTCTCTTCGAGCATCTGGCGGACGGGGATATCGCGCTTGACGATGAAGCAGTTATTCATCCTCACGACGAGGTTTATCCACGGATAAATCAGCAGGTTATCGCCAATAGCAACCTGCGTCATTGCGCGTCCGATGTCGAAGAGCAGCAGATTGAGAAATGCCACGTCCATCACTATGTCGCGATGATTGGAAATAATCGTACACGGCGCTTCCGGCAGATTTTTCTTACCTGAAATCGTCAGTGAAAAAGTCGATTTTTTGGCAATCATGCTGACTGCCGTATAACCCAAATTTGCCTTGAAATCGTTTTTAGTCTTGCACTTACGCATCTGATTGGCAAACGTTTCCCAATCGAGACCGGGCATAATGTAATTCAAAGCGTGACGGAAACCGTCAGACTCGATGAGGGTCTCGATAGCTGCGCTCACTTCGCTGTCGTTCAACGGGCGAATGTCGTCAAAATCATACACTTTAGTCTCTTTTTCCATCTTTGCTTTCTGGTTTACGATACAAAATTAGTTAAAAAATCATTACAACCTCTCTTGTTAGAATTTTTTATCACTTGTTTTCATTCGTTTTCAATTATTAAGGTAAGGACATCGGTCATATTTAGCCCCATAGCCCTGACTTGCTGCGGGATAAAACTCGTTTCCGTCATACCGGGAGTGGTATTGACTTCGAGCATCACCGGCTCGCCGTCGTCGGGAATGATGTAATCGACGCGGATTATGCCTTTTGCGCCCAACGCTTTGTAGATATAACTTGTCGTCTGCTGCACTTTATCCCTTAGGACGTCCGATATTCTGGCGGGCGTAATTTCCTGAACTTCACCGTTATATTTCGCTCCGTAATCGAAAAATTCATTTTTGGGAACGACTTCCGTAACGGGCAGGACGGTCATCTCGTTGCCTGCTTTGAAACACCCGCAGGTTACCTCCGTGCCGGGGATAAAACGCTCGATCATAACTTCGTTGCCTTCCGCAAATGCGTGATCTATAGCCTGTTTGAGCTGACTCGGTTCGTTCACGCGCGATACTCCGAAACTGCTGCCGTTGTCGTTGGGTTTAACAAAAACGGGCACTCCGAGCTTGGCGACAATCTCAAGCATCTCGTATGGCTCGCCGCGCCTCAGGATGAGCGAATCGGCAACTCTGACGCCCATTGCACCGAGAAACTTATTGCAGGCAAACTTGTTGAAAGTCAGCGCACTTGCGAATACATCGCAACTCGAATAAGGTATTCCTGTCATATCGAAATATCCCTGTAGCTGTCCGTTTTCGCCCGGCGTTCCGTGAATGGTGATGTAGGCGTAATCAATCTTGATACGCTGCCCTTCGCTGACGAAACTGAAATCGCTGCGGTCAATCGGCGTTGCGCCGCCGCCGTCAAGCAGCACATCCCAGCTATCTTTCTTAATTACAGCAATATATGGGTTGTATTTTTTGCGGTCAATAGCCTTATAAATGCCGTTAGCGCTGCGAAGCGAGACCTCAAATTCGGACGAAAATCCTCCGGCTACGATAGCTATATTTTTCTTCATATCTCTTTGTTATTTACGTAATTAGTCCATTTATTGATTAGCTCGCGCATATCGTCGGGCAGTTCAGAGTCGAAAAACATCATCTCGCCCGTCGCGGGATGAATGAAACCGAGCGTTTTGGCGTGGAGAGCCTGCCGCGGACAGACGGCGAAGCAGTTGCGCACAAATTGCTGGTATTTCGAGAAGGTTTGACCTTTCAAAATCTGGTTGCCGCCATAGCGCGCGTCGTTGAAAACCGGATGACCTAAATATTTAAGATGTACGCGAATCTGATGTGTGCGTCCGGTTTCGAGACGACATTCGAGCAGGCTGACATAGCCGAGCCGCTCAAGCGTAGTGTAGTGAGTAACAGCCGGTTTACCCTGTTCGCCGTCAGTAAAAACGGTCATTTGCAGGCGGTCGTGAGGGTCGCGTCCGATGTTGCCTTCGATCCGTCCTTCCATCTCTTTGGGAATGCCCCAGGCGACAGTCCAGTATTTCCGCTGGGTCGTCTTGTTGAAAAACTGTTTGCCCAGATGTGTCTTAATATCAGGACGTTTGGCAATCACGAGCAGCCCCGAAGTGTCTTTGTCGATGCGATGTACAAGTCCGACGGCGGGGTCCGACGGGTCGAATGTCGCATCGTCTTTCAGATGAAAAGCCAGCGCATTGACCAATGTGCCGGTGTAGTTGCCGTGCCCCGGATGGACTACCAGCCCCGCCGGTTTGTTTACAACAAGCAGATAATCATCCTCATAGACAATATTTAGTGGGATGTCTTCGGGCAGGATTTCCGTTTCGTAACGCGGGCGCGACATCACAATACTGACGACGTCGAGCGGCTTGATGCGATAATTGCTCTTCACCGGCTTGCCGTTGACGAGGATGCAGTCGGCTTCGGCAGCCAGCTGTATGCGATTGCGGCTGATATGCGTAAGCCTGTCAATCAGGAATTTATCTATACGGAGAAGGGACTGGTTTTTGTCGGCAGTGAACCGAAAATGCTCATATAAAGGCTGTTCGTCAATCGTGTCGTCGCCCGATTCGGTTAAATCATCCTCAGTATCAGGAATTTTGATTAGTTTGTCATCCATGCCGAGAGGTTTTCAATTCTCCGTAGCTATGATGGAGTCGGGGAGGGCATTGCCATTGCCGTCGCTGACTGTCAGGACAAGCGCCGACGAGATGGGGACAAGCGATCCCGGATTCAGTGTGCGTCCGTTCAGCTCGACCCTGATAGCAAGGTCGCGAAACTGCCCGGGTACATATTTCGTTTCGATGAGCATAAAGCCTTGAGCCTGAATGAGTGCGTAAGCCTGCCGGTAGGACATATCGGCGACGTCGGGGATTTCAGCCCTCTGCTCGCCGGTGGCGTTGAGCGTAACCGAGATGATGCGTCCTTCCTTGACTTTCGACCCGACAGCGGGCAAGACCTCTACGATAGCGCCAGGACTGACATCGCGCGAATATACCGAGTCAACAATCTGGTAGCGTAGCCCGTTGTTCTCAAAGAATACGGCAGCTTCGGCTACCTGCATACCTTTGACGTCCGGTATGACAACAGCCTGATTATGTTTGGTATAACCGCCAAGCAGCGTCAATACAAGAAGCAGAATTAGAAAAGTAAGCGCCGCCGCAGCCGCTATATGATAGATTATCGGCATGCAGAGAAACCGCTGATATATGTCTTTAGTGCTCATCCGATGCGCAAAAGTATTTGGCAACTCTTACAGACGGAATGAAAATAACACGGATAAACCGGCAGAACACCCGCGTGAGGTGTCTGTCAGCTTATTTTTTGGGGTATTCGTCCGAAACCGTCAGTTTGGACCTGCCTTTTGCACGGCGCATAGCAAGCACCCTGCGACCGTTTGCCGTCTGCATACGCGAACGAAACCCGTGTTTATGTTTCCTCTTGCAATTAGAGGGTTGAAATGTCCTTTTCATCTCTGTATCTGTTACTTAAATGTTATTATCGCTAAAATTGGACTGCAAAGTTAATCTGATTTTCTCAGACAGCCAAATTTTTTGCCTCTTTATTTTGAGATATTTTGCCTTTTTACGTAATTTTGCACCCTCAAAACGAAATTATTTCTATTTGAAGTGCAGACGAAACCAACATTAAATCAATGGATTGCGGCATTCCGCCCGTGGTCGTTCCCCGCCTCGGCTATGCCCGCGCTGGCGACGATAGCTTTTGTTTATTTCCGCAGCCGGAGCGGAGCGGAACTGTCGGATGTCAACTGGACGGGCGGCTGGATAGCGCTTGTCGGAGCAGTGATTATTCATGCAGGCGGCAACCTGTTCAGCGATTATTTTGATTACAGGCATAATGTTGACCGAGGCGAGACTTTCGGCTCAAGCCGCTTGCTCGTTGACGGCGTTTTTACCCCGCGTACGATATATATTTATGCCTGCTCGTTTATGTTATTTGGCATTGCAACAGGCATTTATCTCAGCTTCCAAGCCGGATGGCAGCTCGTTCCGATTGGTCTTGCGGGTATAGCTGGGGCGTACTTTTATTATAAGTTGAAATATGTGGCGCTGGGCGATGCTCTGATTTTCGTTATATACGGGCTGCTGATAGCGCTGGGCACGTCTGTTGTGTTGACCGGAACGTGCGATGCGGGCGTTTTGCTGCAGTCGGCGCCCATAGGTTTTCTCGTTGTCAACATCCTGCACGCCAATAATACGCGCGACATCCTGCACGACCGTAAAGCCAATATCCGGACGCAGGCAATGCTTATCGGCGTCAAATGGTCTAAATTTCAATATATTGCGCTTGCCGTCGCGAGTTATCTCGTTATTATCGCGCTCGTTGTTGCGCAAATTCTTCCGCCGCTCTGCCTGTCAACGCTGCTGACTGCGCCGATTGCCATCCGCAATATCCGCACTATGATGACTGCCGAAGTCGGAAAACCGGAAAAAATCAAGGCTCTCGATACGGCATCTGCTCAATTAGTGCTGATGTTCAGCCTGTTATTAGTATTATCCAATTTAATTTCCGTGTATTTATGTCAATAAAATCTGTTACTGTAGGACTAATTATAGTTTCCGTTCTGTGGTGTGTTTTGTTTACGCCATTTTCGGAAAGTTTCACTCAAATCTACTTCTGGCTGATGATGTCGGTTTCGGCTATTCTGTTGATTTCGTTCTGTTTATTGCCATTCGTCGAATACGACTGGACGGAGTTGAAGGATTTTTCGTGGAAATCGGTCGTCGTCGGATTGCTCTCGGCAGCAGTGCTTTATGGGATTTTCTATGTCGGCAATTACGTCTCTTCCGCCCTGTTCGATTTCGCCCGTCCGCAGGTTATGAATATTTACGGGATAAAAGATAGTGCGGATCCGGTTGTAATTGGCGTCTTACTGCTGTTTCTGATTGGTCCTGCAGAAGAAATTTTCTGGCGTGGTCTCATACAAAGACAATCTTCGGAGTTGCTGGGCAATTGGTTTGGACCGGCTTTTACTGCGCTGTATTACACTGCAATACATTTGTTTTCGATGAATATTATGCTCGTTGCGGCAGCCGCTGTGTGCAGCGTCTTTTGGGGCTTGCTCTATAAATACTACCGCAATCTGCCGGCACTGATTATTTCGCACGCCGTCTGGGATGTTGCCGTGTTTGTCGTCTTCCCGATTTAAATTTTTTATCGCAAATCGCATTTTCCGATTGTCATTTCCAAATAATGTATTATCTTTGTAAAAAATTTGACTTATAATCAATAGAATATGCAATTAGGGAAATATTCTTTCGGAGTAGGCGACCGTTTCGGTCATGAGGGCGAAGCGCAGTTGCGGGCATTGATCGATGCAGAAAAAGAGTTCGGCGTCGCGTTTGAGCCGGTTTGGAACAAGTCGAACCGCGAACACGTCATCGTGCATACCGAGCCTGAGTCCGTACGCCGCGAAGCTGACGCCGCCGTGAAGTCTCTTGGTTATAGCGGACGGTATTTTGTTGATGCCGACCATATTAACCTGTCGAATGTGGACAGGTTTATCGCCGCGTCCGACTTTTTCACTATCGACGTGGCTGACTTTATCGGCGATAAGATACGCGAGGCTGAAATTCAGGCGTTTATAGCTGCCAATGTGGAGTTTGCAGGGCAGTTGCAAATCCCCGGAATGGATCCTGTAACTGTTATGGAAGACGATTTGCGGACTATAGCATCGAAATATCTGCTTGCCGTGCGCGAGGCGGGAAATATTTACCGCCATATCGCAGAAGTGAAAGGTGCGGGCAATTTCGTTGCCGAAGTGTCGATGGACGAGGTTAACGAGCCTCAGTCGCCGGTCGAGATGTTCTTTATACTCAGCGCTATAGCTCAGGAGAAAATCCCCGTTCAGACTATAGCCCCGAAATTTACCGGACGTTTCAACAAAGGCGTCGATTACGTTGGCGACATCAGCCGTTTTGCTACCGAATTTGAACAGGATCTGCTCGTCATCGACTATGCCGTAAAAACGTTTGGTCTGCCGAAAAACCTGAAACTCAGCGTTCATTCGGGTAGCGACAAATTTTCGATTTATCCGGTAATCGGCGGATTATTAAAGAAATACGACAAAGGTATCCACATCAAAACAGCCGGCACAACCTGGCTCGAAGAAGTCATCGGACTTGCCGAAACGGGCGATGAGGAAGCTATCGACCTCGCCAAAGCCATCTATTCGGGTGCGCTCGGACGGTTCGACGAGCTGTGCCAGCCATATATGACGGTGATAGATATCAACCAGTCGCGATTGCCTGACAGAAAGGAAGTTGAGCGGTGGACAGGCGAGAAATTTGCGAACACGCTGCGCCATATACCCGGACATCCCGACTACAATCCCGACTTTCGCCAGCTGATCCACGTGGGCTATAAGGTGGCGGCAGACTATGGCATTTTCTATAGCGAAGCGCTTGCGAAACACAAGGAACTGATTGGCAAACAGGTGTATGACAACATACTCGATCGCCATATCAGACGACTGTTCGGTGATGAGAATTAACATAATAAGGAAACGAAGAAAATAGACATATAATATTAACAATCAAATTATTGCTCCATGACAGACATTCAACCGATTCTGAAAAAAGCTGAAGATAAAATGGAAAGCGCCATTCGTTTTTTAGATGAAAATCTGGCGCGGATTAGGGCTGGCAAAGCCAATCCGAAAATCCTTGACGGGATAAAAGTTGCGTACTACGGCGATATGACGGCTCTGACTAACGTTGCATCGGTAAACACGCCCGATGCCAAGACCCTGCTTATCACGCCGTGGGAAAAACCGCTGTTGAAGGACATTGAGAAAGCAATCATCAATTCCGACCTCGGCATTATGCCCGAAAACAATGGCGAAGTCATCCGCATAGGCATCCCGCCCCTGACCGAAGAGCGGCGGCGCACGCTGGCAAAACAAGCCAAGCAGGAATCTGAAAATGCGAAAATCAGCATCCGCAATTCGCGCCGCGACGCCATCGAAGCGCTCAAGAAGAGCACGAAAGACGGTGTGCCCGAAGATGCCGAAAAAGATGCAGAAGAAAAAATGCAGAAGACGCACGACAAGTACATCAAAAAAGTTGACGACATCTACGCCGCCAAGGAAAAGGAAATAATGACGGTCTGACTAATATTTGACGCTTATGCACGGACTTGTCATCAGAAATACCGGAAGCTGGTACTCTGTGCGAACGGAGGGCGGGCAGACTGTCGAATGTAAGGTGAAAGGCAATTTCCGTCTGAAAGCGATAAAAAACACTAACCCTGTTGTGATCGGCGATCGCGTTGAAATTGAGATGAATAACGAAGGAACGGCATTCATCACGGCTATTGACGACCGCAAAAATTATATGATACGCCGCTCGTCGAACCTGTCGCGACAGTCGCATATCCTTGCCGCCAACCTTGATCAGGCGCTGCTCGTCGTAACGGTCAATTATCCGCAAACGACTACGGTTTTTATCGACCGCTTCCTTGCCACTGCCGAAGCCTATAGCGTGCCCGTTGTGCTGGTGTTCAATAAGTTAGACCGCTACGACGACGATGATACCGAATATATGGAAGCGCTGATAAGGCTCTATCAAACCATCGGTTATTCCTGCTGTCGCGTCTGTGCGCTTACGGGTGAAGGTTTTGACGAGCTGACGGCGATGCTGACCGGCAAGGTATCGCTCGTTTCGGGACATTCGGGTGTGGGTAAGTCAACCATTATCAACAGGATAATCCCCGGCGCCAACCTGAAAACCAACGTCATTTCGGAATACCATAAAAAAGGGATGCACACGACAACATTTTCGGAAATGATACCTTTGCCCGACGGTGGTTATCTGATTGATACTCCAGGAATTAAAGGCTTCGGCACGATAGAGATGGAAGGGGTTGAAGTGGCGCATTATTTCCCTGAGATTTTCAAATTCTCCGCCGATTGCCGCTATCGCAACTGCACTCACCGTAACGAGCCGGGATGCGCCGTCCTGCAGGCTGTCGCTGACCATTATATAAGCGAATCGCGCTACAAAAGCTATCTTAACATCCTCGAAGACAAGGACGAAGGCAAATATCGAGAGGCGTATTAAAGGGGAAAAGTTAAGGGCGGCAATCGTATGATTACCGCCCTTTTTTAAAAGAACAGCTTATGATAATTGAATTATTTTATCAGGCTGGTGAATGCCGAGTCGGCTGCGTATTTAGCAAATTCGAGGTCGAGACCGGCTTCTTTTGCGAGCGACGGTTTCTTCGCGATAGCTGCTTTCAGATTGCTGATCACGCCGCTGGCATCGTTAGTACGAGCTGAAACGACGGCTTTCAGATAGTCGGTTACAGCGTCGGCATTTGTTACAGCGTTGAGCGTCTGCGATGCTTTGCTGTAGTCTTTCGACAGGATTTGAGCCAGAGCTGCGTTGTTGCTCTTCGTTGCTCCAAACGAACTGACAGCCTTGGCATAGTCGCCCTGTTGCAGGTAGAGGATGCCGAGTGCTTCGCCCAGTTCGGGCACGCCCGATGCGCCGCCTATCAGCTGTTGAGCTTTCGTGTAGTCGCCTTTGGTCAGCGCCAGAAGTCCGAGGTTGACGTTCGACTCGCTGTTGTTCTTGATGCTGTTGGCTTTGTTAAACATTTCTTCAGCTTTGGCAAGGTCGCCTGCACGGTAGCGTTGTACGCCGACGTTGTTCCACGAGCGCGGGTCGTTCGGGAAGATTTGCGTCGCTTTCGTGTAGATGGCTTCTTTGTCGGTAGCGTTGTTGGTCAGAGTAGCTGCATAGAGCAGTTCTTCGACGGTCAGCGCTTTCGGGTCGCTCTGGGCGAGGCTGCTGATTTCCTGATCTGACTTGCCGATGATTTCGACATTGGCTGTCAGTCGCGAACGACGCAGCTGAGGCAGGATTTCGTCTGCCAGCGATTTGTAAACCGACGAGATATTCTTGATTTCGCGTTCGCGTTCAACCGGGTCTTTGTACATCGACAGCACACGCAGTACGAGGTCTTTGTCCTGCAGGTTCGATTTCGATACAAGGGCTTGGAAGCCTTCCCAGTCCTGAGCCGTGTAGTTGGCGTCAACCGGAACGTCGATTTTCTGTTTCTTCAGTTCTTTTTCAAGGTACTTCGTGGTGTTTGTTTCGCGTTTTTCGGCGAGGGCATCGTTAAGTTTCAGACCACCGTCGGGCGAAGCATAAGCCGATACTTCGATGGCAACGTTCTGATTAGGAGCAGCATTGGCGCCTGCAACGATCTCTTTCCATGCCTTGATTTCGTCCTTGTTCAGCTCTTTGGAACGAAGCTCGGCTTGCTGGATGATGAACATGATGCTTGCGTCGTGCGCTTCCTTGATGATGCGCTGGAACTTGTCGGGTCCGATAGCCGGATTGGCGGTAGCAGCGTCGGCAAGGGCAGATGTGGCTACAACGCCGTCTGCGATTTTAATGTCGGGCAACTTAACCGTTTTGTTCTTGATTTTTGCATCGAATGTAAGGTACAGCTCCGATTTTTTCATTTCGGGTTTGTACTTAAATGTCGATTTCATGGTAACGTTACCGCCGGTCGAGTAGGGGACAGTCGTGTTGTTGGCTTTCACCTTTTCACCCTGATAGGTGTAGGCTGTGCCCCATGTTTCGCCCGTTGCGTAACGGAGCACCGGAGTGACGGTTACAACAGCGTTTTTGTTAAACCACTTCGCCGGATAAGCGATACTGATGGTTGCCGGTACCTGACCACCAACGGCTTCGAGCGGCTGCGGTTCGGTTTTGATGTATTGTCCTGCAAGCGGTTTAAGTTTCCCCGAGCAAGAAGTCATGGCGATTATCGCCGCCATAGCGAACAGTGTCATAAAAAGATTTTTTCTGTTCATAAATGTTACGTTTTTAAATTATTTATTAATTTTTTTGGTTATAAATTTACATAATTATTACCACGCCGGAAACTATCCGACTAATAACGTGCAAAGCTATTTGTTTTTTTTCAAACTATAAAATATAAAAGCAAAAAAAATCATTTATTAATACTTATTAACATATTATTTCCATTTTTTTTGTCTTTTGCCACGTATTTTCATTAACTTTGCCACTTTATTGGCGATGGTCTATGCCATATATATGTCTATATATAATTAATGTATAATGGATTTTCTGATAAAAGCGCCGGAAGGGAAGTTGCGAACGACAGTCAACCTTCCGGCGTCGAAAAGTATAAGTAACCGCGTGCTGATACTTAATATGTTGAGCGACAGCCCGCAAGAAGTGTCCAATCTGTCCGATTGCGACGACACGGTCGCTATGCTCGGCGCGTTGCGTTCCGAATCGTCCGTGATTGATGTTGGTGCAGCCGGCACTGCTATGCGTTTTCTGACCGCCTATCTTGCGGGAAAAGAGGGCGTCAGGACATTGACAGGCTCGGAAAGGATGAAAAACCGTCCGATCGGACTGCTTGTCGATGCTTTGCGTGCTCTCGGTGCCGATATCGAATATCTTGAAAAAGAGGGCTTTCCGCCATTGCGTATCAATGGACATCGCTTGCGTGGCGGCGAAATCAGTATCGACGGCGGCGTCAGCTCGCAGTACATATCCGCTCTGCTGATGGCGGCTCCGCTGATGACTGAAGGGCTTAAATTGCATATTGTCAACCGTTTGTCGTCGCGACCATATATCAGTCAGACCATCAAACTGATGCAGAAATTCGGAGTCGAGGTGGATGAGTGCGGCGATGCGTTTATCGTTGCACCTCAGCAATATAAGCCTGTTCCTTATACAGTCGAACCGGACTGGAGCGCTGCCTCGTACTGGTACGAAGCGGCGGCGCTTGCCGACGAAGCGGAAGTGGATATTGTGGACTTGTCGGTGTCGGGTTTGCAGGGCGATGAAGCTATTATTCCGTTGTTTGCGCACCTTGGCGTCGATACGTTGGTTATGCCTAACGGCGTTTTGCTGCAAAGAAGATTGCCCGAACGGATGACTGTGTTTAAGCACGATTTCACCGATATGCCGGATATGGCGCAGACATTAACCGTTACCTGTGCGGCAATAGGTATGCCATTCGTTTTCAGCGGATTACAGAGCTTGAAAATCAAGGAAACCGACCGACTGACGGCGCTTGTCAACGAGTTTCGCAAGTTCGGTTATCCGATGCGCGATTCGGCAGACAGCCTCGAATGGGATGGCAGGCAAACACGTATCTCTGCGTCGCCAATCGTGGAGACCTACAAAGACCACCGAATGGCTATGTCGTTCGTTCCGTGGGCTTTACGACGTAGCGAAGGCGTGATGATAGCCGACGCGGGCGTTGTCTCGAAAAGCTATCCGCGATTTTGGGACGATTTACGTGCTGCAGGGTTCATAATAACAGAAATATAGCTATGTGGTATCTTGCAGCGGGGATTATTTTGTTGGGTGCCATTGTCTGGACAGTGGAAAAGCTGACGGGCAAGCAGCGGAAAGTAGAGCCTGCAACGGCGCGGGAAATACCGGCTGAATGTTGCGGACAACACGCTGTATGCGAGCGCGACAGGTTGCTTGCTGCCTCAGGCAAAACGGTCGAGTATTACGACGACGAAGAGTTGGATGCTTTTAGCGGAATGCCTTCCGACACTTACAGCGACGAGGCGACGGAACAGTTTCGCGAGGTGCTATATACATTAAATAATAGCGACGTGGCAGGATGGCTGTGCAGTTTGCAGTTGCGAGGAATCAGCCTGCCCGACGGACTTAAAGATGAAGCAATAATGTTAATTAACGGAAAATAAGCTCGTTATGGATATTTTACAATATACGTTTTTTCAGAACGCATTAATCGGCAGCCTGCTGATTGCCGTAGCCTGCGGGATTGTCGGCACATACATCGTCGTGCGGCGTTTGGTGTTGATCAGCGGCGGCATCACTCACGCTTCGTTTGGAGGCATAGGACTGGGCTTTTATCTCGGTATCAATCCCTTTCTGACGGCTTTGGGCTTTGCTGTCGTCTCGGCTTTCGGGGTGAAATGGGTAAGCCGTTCGCAGCAGGTGCGCGAAGACTCGGCTATTGCCGCCGTGTGGTCGCTCGGTATGGCTGTAGGCGCTGTTTTTATGGTTATGACGCCCGGATATGCGCCCAATCTGTCGTCGTATCTTTTTGGTAACATACTGACAATCACGCGAATGGATATCGTCGTTGCTGCTATTGCTGTTGCTGCGCTGTGCGTGTTTTTTGCGATCCGTCGCAGAGAAATTGTTTATTCGGCGTTCGATCGCGATTTCGCTCTGACACAACGTATTCCGGTCAAAGTGATAGAAAATGTGATGACAGTTTTTATTGCCGTAACGATAGTGCTGTCTATCCGTCTTGCCGGTATAATGCTGTTGATGAGCCTCTTAACTGTGCCGCAGATGACCGTCAACCTTTTTACATCCGACTACTGTAAGATTGTTGTCGGCAGCATCGTGCTTGGGTTTTTGTCCTGTCTTGGCGGTTTGTTCCTGTCGTATATATATAATATCCCGACCGGCGCATTTATCATTATTTTGCTGCTGTTTTGTTTTATGGCGGCAAAGACTGTTTTATGGCTGAAGCGTAAAAAGATAAATAGCAGAATGTCAGTATGAAAGAAGTGTTGTTCATCAGGCGTAACATCGAAAAGTGGCGGCAGTTAGAAAAAGTTGTCGAGACGGCGCATGAGCAAAACCCGTGCCGGCTGGCGGATGCATACACCGAAATCACAACCGATCTGTCGTTTTCGCGAAGCCGCTACCCGCAATCGCGCATCACGATATACCTTAACAATCTGGCTTCGGCGCTGCATAACGTGCTGTATAAGAACCGGAAAGAGCCTAAATCACGGATTATTACTTTCTGGACGCGCGAAATCCCGCTGGCTATGTACTCTGCCCGCCGCGAACTGCTTTATTCGTTTCTGATATTCCTGCTTTTTTCGATTATCGGCTGTGTATCAACAATATATGACGATGGCTTTGCCCGCCATATCATGGGCGACGGCTATATAGAAATGACGCTCGACAACATTGCAAACGGCAATCCGATGGGCGTTTACGATAGCGAATCGCCCGTTTCGATGTTTATACAGATAGCGTTCAACAATATCCGAGTGTCGTTCATCATCTTTATTTTTGGGCTGATGACCGGTTTCGGTACAGGTATATTGCTGCTGTACAACGGGATAATGATAGGCACTTTTCAGACGTTTTGTTTTATGCAGAACATCGGGCTTGAGTCTATGCTTGCCATCTGGCTGCACGGCGCTCTCGAAATTTCGGCAATCATTATCAGCGGAGCGGCAGGCTTTGTTCTGGGCAACGGATGGCTGTTTCCGGGTACTTATCCACGCTCTTACGCCTTTGTGCGCGGGGCGCGGCTCGGTCTGAAAATCATCGTCGGATTAGTGCCGGTTTTTCTGCTGGCAGCGTTTATCGAAAGTTTTCTGACGCGGCATACCGAAGCGCCTGATGCCCTGCGTGGCGGTTTTATAGTCATTAGCCTCGCTTTTGTGCTGTTTTATTACGTATTTTTACCTAAACGATTATATGACAATGGTGTTTCAAAATCCTAAAATACAGTTGTACCGAACACGCAATTTCAGCGAAAAGTTCAACGCCACATTTGCCTATATCCGCGAAACGTGGAAAGTATATCTGCGCTATACGCTTTATCTTATTTTGCCCGTCTGCCTCGCCCAGTCGTGGGCTATGAATTCTTTTCTGCACGAATATCTCGGATCCGTTGCCAACTCCGAAATGGTGCGCAATTTTGAATTTTCCGATTTTATACTGCGCATCGTCGGCAGCTATTCTGTGCTTATAATCTGTGCATTAGTAGGACAATGCCTGCTTTCGGCGCTGTGCTATACTCTGATGCAGCAGTACGACTTGCGCACGACACGGCTTAACGACATCACTTACAGCGATTTCAGCGATATGTTCAAGTCTAACCTCGCCAAGATGGTGCGCACAGTACTGTTTTTTATCGCTATCGGTCTTGTTATAGTCGCGCTGACAGGACTTTTTGCTGCTATCACTATGTGGTCGCTCGTCGTTACGGTTCCCTTGCTGATCGTCGCTCTGCTTGTTGTTTTTATTCCGCTAACCATCTTTCAGCCGGTATATCTGTTTGGTAACGAGCGTTTTATTCCCTCGCTAAAAAAGTCGTTCAAATATGGATTTGCCGCTTGGGGCGAAATATTTGTCGTGCTGCTCGTGTTCGGTCTGCTGGCAAATATCATCTCGTCCGTAACGACAATGCCATGGTATCTCGTAACCGTAGTTGTCGAAGTCCTCTCGCAAACCAATTCGGAGTCGATGCTGAACACTTCGGTATGGTATCAATTCACTGTTTTTGTGCTTGGTATAATTCAGTCGTTCGGGTCTTATATCGCTATGATACTGACGATTACCGGATTAGGATTTCAATATTTCAGCATTGCGGAGAAGAAAGAAAATATCACTTTCGACGAACAAATTCAAAATTTTGACAAGCTATGACCTTCGCAGCCGCCACTGACACAATAGCATATAATACGGCTAAAATTGCTGAATATCAGTCTGATAAGCGTTTCGATTACGCTCCGGAACTTGAGTTTCAGGGCGACAGTATTCTGGATTATATCAACAGATTGATAAACAGTCTTTTAAATAAGCTGTTCGGGATGACGGACGAAAGCGCCGGCTATTGGGTGATGATTGGCATTTTTGTGGCTGCGGCAATTCTAATAGTCTATTTTATCTATCGCAAACGACCCGAAATTTTTGTCCGCGACCGTAAACGACCTCTTGAATATGCTGTAGAAGAGGAAAATATCTACGAAATCGATTTTGAAAGTGAACTGGATACGGCGCTTGCCACCGCTAATTATCGGCAGGCGGTCAGGATTATTTACTTGCAGGCGCTGCGTTTTGCTGCCGACCGTAAATGGATTGACTGGCAAATATTTAAGACGCCGACGGAATACACTTACGAATTTCGTCCGGCACAGTTGAAAGCCATATTTCGCAGTATGACAAACAGCTTTCTGCAAGTGCGTTATGGCAATTTCAGGGCGACAAACGAACTTGTGGCGGCTATGATTCAGATGCGCGACGAATTAATGAAAGGAGGCGGCGATGAAACGCAGAACATCTGAAATCTATTTCATTTCGCTGGCGCTGATTATGATACTTCTCTTTGTGTATCAATACAATAAACCCAAACCGTTCAACTGGACTGAAACCTATTACGGGCGTAGCGACCAGCCTTTCGGAATGTCTGTTTTCGATGATGTAGCCGCCTCGTCTCTTGCCGATTACAGCGTTGAAAATCATACGTTTTACGAAATGTTGCACGATTCGACTCGCGCTGTCGGCAAATCATATCTCGTAACGGAATATTCTTTAAACAGTATGACAGGCGTTGACCCGATATTGACTATGCTCGAACGTGGCGACAGGATTATGCTGTGTCTCAGGGGTTTCCCGTATGATTTGTGCGACAGCCTGCATTTTTATACCCGCTTCGATGACTATTATGATTTCTCGCAGATAATTCGCGCACGGCGCCAATATGAGCGCGATAGCATATTCTTTGGAGTGGATTCGCTGGCGCCGGAGCAGGTTTATTCCGTCTATCCGCAAATGCACCCGGCAGTGCTGACCGAAGGCGCGCCAAGCAGTTATTACGACGAGGATACGGCAGAAGTCAAACGGCATTTCCGGTGCGATTCGGTTGAAATTCTCGTTCGCGACAATCAATGTCAAGCCTTGGTAATCAGGATGTTTACAGGCAAGGGCGAACTTTTTCTCGTTACTACTCCGCTGATGTTCACCAACTTGGGAATGCTCGACAGCGCTAATGCCGAGTACGCTTTCAGGCTGATGTCGTACCTGTCCGACCGTCCCGTTATCCGGCTTGAAGGCTACAATCGCTATGTTCAAAATGCTGAACGGGGTGCCTCGCCGTTGAGTTTTGTGCTGTCGGAGCCTTCGCTTCGCGCTGCGCTCTATCTTTCGCTTGCCGCTATCCTGCTGTTTATGATTTTCACAGCCCGCCGCCGACAGCGCGTTATTCCCGTTACCGAACCTCCTGCCAACGAAACGCTGCGTTTCATCAAGCTGATTTCGGGACTGTATCTGCGAAAAAAAGACTTCGCCGACCTGCTGACAAAAAAATATGCCTATTTCACAGCCGAAGTGAAGCGGCTGACAGGCATCGAACTTCCGCTAAAGCCGGATGCCAATGACGAAACGAACAATTCTTCTTGGCTCAGTCTGGCACAACGGCTCGGCTGCGACTATGCTGATATTCGACAGTCAATCAGCAAGATAGCCCCTCTGCTCGAAGATAACGTCATCGTTAACGAAAAAGAATTTACGTACGCAGCCGACATAATCAATAAATTTTTCATACTTTTGTATCAAAAATAGTTAGACAATGAAACGAACAACCCTAACCTTTTGCTTCGCCATCCTTGCGTTTTCTGCAGGAGCACAAACGATTATGAATCGCGACGCCGCTATATCCGATGCCGTGGCGGCTATCTCGTCCGCCAATCAGCGGCAATTGATTGAAGAACTTGTCGGTTTTCATAACCGTAACAATTTGAGCAGTATGACCGACCCCGCCAAAGGCATAGGCGCAGCAGCCGATTATCTCTACCGCAAAGCCCTGTCGTATGCGCCGGAGTCGGGCGGCAGACTGAGCGTCGAAAAAGTGTATTACACCGTCGGCGACAAATCGCGTCTCGGTCGCGAAGTTACGCTCTGCAATGTCGTCGCCACGATAAAAGGCGTTGACCCGACTGACAGCCGCGTCATCGCAGCGCTTGCGCATTACGACAGCCGCGCCGGCGACAACACCGACTCCATAAGCTATGCCCCCGGCGCCAACGACGACGGCAGCGGTGTAGCCTGTCTGATGGAAATGGTGCGCCTGCTCTCGCGAATGAACCTGCCTGCCACCGTGCAGTTGATGTTTATGTCGGGCGAAGAACACGGCTCTTACGGCGCTGTGCATCAAGCCGGTATAGCTAAAAAAACGGGTCAAAACCTGATAGCCGTCCTTAATAACGATATGATTGGCAATTCCAATGCCAGCGAAACCGACACGCAGACCAATACCGTAGTGCGAGTTTTTTCCGAAAACATCCCGGCTGTCGAGAACGACTCTGCGCGCCGCGTCCGAGTGTTTAATTCCGCCGAGAATGACAGCCCGTCGCGGCAGCTGGCACGTTATATCAAGGAAACGGGCGAACGCTATGTTGACAATATGCTCGTCAAGATGATCTACCGTAACGACCGCTTCGGACGTGGAGGCGACCATACACCCTTCAGCCAGCAGGGATACGCCGCCGTCCGTATGTGCGAAGTGAACGAAAACTACGACCGTACGCATCAGGATATACGCGAAGAAAACGGCATCAAATATGGCGACGAGATATGGGCTATCAATTTCGAGTATGTGCGCAAAAACACCGGCGTCAACCTCGCCTCGATAGCCAATCTTGCTATGGCGCCTGCCGCTCCGGAAAATGTGAAACTCATCACTTCGGGACTGACTAATTATGTCAATATCACTTGGCAACCGCCGTCAGTCGGCAAGCGACCGAGCGCCTACTACGTGCTCGTCCGCGAGACCGACCAGTCGCAGTGGCAGCAGAAAATCCTTGTCCGCGACACGAAAGCTCGGCTTCCGTTCAGTAAAGACAACTATTTCTTCGCCGTCCAGAGTGTCGATGACGAGGGACACGAAAGCCTCGCCGCCTTCGCCTACGGCAGTAACAGATAAATTAACGAAATGAAAGTACAACAAAAATACTACGACGAAATTTTTGATTTCAAAGGGCAGTGGGATATACCGTCCAAATGCGGACTGAAGATCGTGCGTAACGACGATCGCACCTGCGTCATCGTTACGGAACTCTATCAGGATAACCCCGGCACGTCGGTAACCTACTCCGGTCGTGCATTGATGGAACAGATCTGCGCCGCGAAGGGACTGAAGCCCTCCGAGATAACCTATATCGAATGTAATCCCGACACCAATTCCAAACTATCCTTCTACGACGAAGAGTTTTTTGAAGTAACCTTCGACGGCACACAGCCGCCCAAGTACCGCAAACTGACGGAAGGCGAAGTGAGGGAAATTATCAGTAATGAGTAGTCAGTAGATAGCAGTTAGAAGTATGATGTCCGAAATAGAATTTTGCCCGCTGCCTGAAATCAAGCGCTTTCAGGAAGAAAAACTGAAAGATACACTGTCGTACCTGAAGCTGTACTCCCCCTTTTATCAAAAAATGTTTGAACGGGTACGGATAAACATCGACCATATCCGCCATATCGAAGACCTGCAAGCCTTGCCCTTCACCACAAAGCAAGATCTCCAGCTCTGCAACGAAGAATTTCTGTGCGTGCCGCGCGAAAAGATTATCGACTACATAACTACGTCGGGCACACTCGGCGATCCTGTTACGTTTGCCATGACCGACGCCGACCTCGACCGGCTTGCCTACAACGAGAAGATCTCGTTTGCCTGCGCAGGCGTCAGACCGTCCGACGTCGTACAGTTGATGACAACCATCGACAAACGTTTCATGGCGGGGCTTGCCTACTTCCTCGGACTGCGGGCGCTGGGAGCAGGTATTATCCGCGTCGGCAACGGCATACCCGAACTCCAGTGGGATACTATCAGCCGCGTACGCCCCAATGTGATTATGTGCGTACCCTCGTTCATCCTCCGTATCATACAGTATGCCGAAGAGCACGACATAGATTACCGTCGGTCGAGTATAAAGAAGGTCGTCTGCATAGGAGAGAACCTCCGCGAACAGGATTTCTCGCTCAACCTGCTTGGACGGCGCATCCGCGAGAAGTGGGATGTCGCCCTACATTCGACCTACGCCTCGACGGAGATGGCAACCACCTTCGCCGAGTGCGAATATGGCTGCGGAGGGCATCACCATCCCGAACTCATCATCTGCGAAGTTGTTGACGAACAGGGACGCATCGTTCCCGAAGGCGACGTCGGCGAACTCGTCGTAACCACACTCGGCGTCGAAGGCATGCCGCTCCTCAGATTCAAGACCGGCGACCTTGTCAGCTTCCATAACGAACCGTGCAAATGCGGCAGATGCTCGATGCGCGTCGGACCCGTCGTTGGGCGAGCCAATCACCTGATCAAATATAAAGGGACGACGCTCTACCCACCCGCCATCTACGATGTGCTCGACAATACCCCCTGGGTCGAAAACTATGTCGTCGAAGTCAGCCTCAATGATACCGGCAACGATGATGTAACAGTCAAAGTGGGAGTTAGACAGGAGATTTCAGACTTAAGACAGAAGACAAATATGATGTCGAGCAAAATCAAAGAGCTGAAAGACCGCTTCCGCGCCCGCATCCGCGTAGCACCCGACATCGAAATCTGCCCCGCCGACCAAATCCGGCGCATCAACTTCCCCGATATAAGCCGTAAACCGGTTAAGTTTATCGACCGGCGCAGGTCCTAATGTAAAAAAAGGCGAAAGTTTTACGCGATTTATTTGTGCAGACTGAAAACAAATCATTATCTTTGTGTTTGAATTTTTCTAAAATTGACGAATATGGTTTATAAATTTACTACTCAAGTTTCTGATACAGGGGTGCTTACGTTGCCCTTTATGTATGAGTTTCTCAACCAACCGGTCGAGGTAATCGTACAGCCGATTGGCAAGTACAGGCATCGCAATATCGAAGAACGACTGTCTGATTTCCGTTCCCAATATGGAAATACGTTTGAGGCATCCGAAGAAATAGACTGGGGCAAACCAATCGGTGAAGAAGTATGGTAAGTCAAGGCTCTATCATTTGGGTTGATTTTGAGCCGCAAGTCGGCTTTGAACAGCGAGGTCGGCGTCCGGCTTTGGTAGTCAGCAACGACAGCTTCAACCGTATGTCTAAGTTGGCTGTTGTTTGTCCCATCACTAATCGAGATAAACATCATCCTTTCCATGTACGATTGAATTCGGTCAAGACAAGTGGAGTTATTCTATGCGATCAGGTCAGAACCATGGATATTGTTGCCCGAAACTACGAATATATTGAGACTGCGCCTGATGATATTCTTTTTGAAGTTACTGATATCATCAACAGTTTTATTGAGATATAGGTTGTCAAGTTGTTTTCTTTGCGGCAGCTTTGCGTTGCGCTTCGCGTTCGCGGAGCTTTTCCTGCTGACGTTTTTTGTTGTCGCGTTCTTTTTGTTTGCGTTCCTTTTCTTTTTGTTGCTGTAGAGCTTTGCGCTCTTTTTCTTTCTGTTTCTGAAGGGCTTTACGCTCTTTTGCCTGCTGTTTTTTGAGCGCATCAGCATCTTTACGCTGCTGCTCTTTGGCTTTCTTCTCATCGGCAAGGCGTTGAGCTGTAGCCTCATCTTCGAGACGACGACGTTCAAGCAGCTGGTCGAGTGTGATTTCCGCGGGACGTTGAAGTATGACTGTATCTTCTTCCACAATTAAGCTGTCGGACACTATTTCGTCGGCGATTTCAGGCAATATCTCGTCCGGCTCAACCGCCTGATTTACAACCACGGAGTCGAGTTCTACCTGCTCTATCACCGCAGTGTCGGCTGTAGCGATTGTCGGGACAGCCTCTTCTTCCTCTTCTTCGTCATCATACAGTCCGGCAGCGCGTTCGACGGATTCGTCTTCGGCAAGGGCGGCAGCTTCATCTTCGCCAACGCGGATACGCCAGCGAGCAATAAGTTCGGGCGCTTTGGCGGCATAATGCTCTGCAAAGAACGCCATATATTCTTCGAGCGTCTTGCCATGCATCAGCACGTCGAAATTATCATTGGAAATGGGAAAGAATGCAACCACACTGCCAAGCGATTCGGCATATCCGTCAGGAGCGTATGCCATTTTCAGGTATTCAATCGTCTCGTCAAGATGGTTGAAGCCACCAATAGTCAAAATGCTGATGGTACGGTAGTCTTCGATGCTGATATCGAACTGGTTAACCGTGAAACGTGCGAAGTTGAACGCAGCTACAGTGTAAAGCAGCTGATTTCTGTCAACGCTGCCTTTCTCATAAACGAGGATGATACGGTGAGGCAGTGTCAGGCTGTCAACAAACTGTCGGGCGGAGTCGTCGGCAGACAGCATCCCGCTCTCACTCAAGCCGAAACGCATATCCCAGACCATTCCTGAGAAATTGCCCTGCATCAGCATACGTCCCTGATTTACACCTTTCAACATATCGTTGGCAAGCTCGGAAACATCGGCTGTAGGAAACTTATCTACAAGCGCTTGCAGGGCAGCTTTAAAGCCTTCCGCATCGCCCGCCTGTACATAAGTCAGCGCGTAAAGGAACATAAATTTCGGATTGAGCTTCGACAGCGGATATGTCTCCGAAAACGATTTGAAATTGCTGCGTACGGTAACCGTATCGCCCTCAAGATAAGCCGAATAGGTGGTAGCGTAAATCGAATCCTGCACGCTGTCCATCATTCGTATATTGTACTCGTAATTGGGATCGGATATAGCTATGGCATAGTCGCTTTCGGGAAATGCCTCAATCAGCTTCGCCTTATATTTCTCGCCGAGCGGATCGTCCTTATACCGCAACGCCATCAGATAGCAGTGGTAGTAGTAGTCCATCCGGTATTTATTCTCGGGAAAACGGCGTTCAAGCTCCTCGAAAGTCTCGACCGAAAGTTCCTTATTCTCAAGTTTGTCCTTGTAAATCATACCCATATTGAACAGCCCGTCGGCGATAATCACATTCGATGCTTCGACATCATCTTCCGTGAGCGGGATCTGCTGGAGATAGTATTCGCGCGACTTGGGATCGGACGAGAGCGAATCCATCAGCAGCGCCAACGAGTCGGTCGTCTCGATAGGATTACCTTCGGCGTCAAACTGCATCTGAACACCCTCCGTTGCTCCTTCGCCATCGTCCATAACACTCATAACCATCGTTTTGTTGCGGCGTCGCCAGTTATCTTCGTTGGCGCGTTTGCCCCATTTGCTCTGGAACTGCACTTTGCCCTGCGCAACTGTCTGTGGATTATAGAAATAGAACGAACTCTCGCCGCTGCCCACACCCGGCACAGGCGACATACCAATGCCCCCCTGCTGCATTCCGGGACGGTTCATCATATTACCCATACCTTGCTGCTGAGCGAGATAATTCTCTTTCTCCGCCTCCTCTTTCATCCGCTTTTCTTCTTCGATATAGTCCTCTATTATCTTGTCAATCAGCGCTAAACGTTCTGCTTCGGGCATCTTGGCTATGACCTGAAGGCTGTCTTGCAGATGAACAGCTTCGACATATACAACCAACTCGTCGAGCACTGCAGAAAGACGATAAACGCGCTCATAATCAGCATTTTCTTTCTTCAATCCCGACAATGCGTCGCTGAAGCAGGGCTGCGCATTCACATAGTCGCGCTGTGTGTAATAGATATCACCGAGACGGATATTGCAAATCGCCTTGTCAAGCCCGTTCTGCGTACTTTTTTCCACTCCAAGTGCATAATTGGTGATGGCGTTGGCGGTGTCCTGACGGTTCATATAGATATTGCCGATGGCGTAATACACCTGATCAAGATAATCCTTGTTTTTGTCGCTTTTCGCCATGCGTTTCAGCATCTTAAGTATCTTTTGCGAGTCGTTGCCCGGGAACACCTCAGTCTGACGTATGCGGGCGGCAAATTCGAGTTCGTAAGGCGGGTTCGAGGCTGCCACTTTACGGAAGATGGCGTAGGCGGCTGCACGGTCGCCCGTCTCGGCATAAATCTGTCCGAGCAGATAGCGCATACGGCTTTTCTGGCGTTTGTTTTTTTCCGTTTTGATAGCCTTGAGCAGATAGGGGATGGCAGCTTGCAAACTGTCGCTTTTTATCAGTAAGTCAGCATAATAGCGGTCGTAATCTTTCTGTCCGCTTTCAGGAAAACCATTCTCAGCCAGATTGTCGAATATCGAGCCGGCTTCAAACAGCCAGTCCATCTCGGCATAGCATCGCGCCTGCCATATTCTCGCCTCGGCAACCATCTCAGGATCAGTGGAATAATGACGTGTGATATACGAAAATGTCGCCGACGCCTGAAGGAAATCGGCATTGTAGAACTGCGCCTGCGCGACAAGCATCCAACAGTGCTTCAAAAACGGGTTGTACTCCTCTATCGACTGCAGGGCAAGCTGCTTGGGATCGCTTTTCCAGTTGGCTTTGCGGGCGGGTTTTTGCTGGATGGAATGGCGTTTGATGGCTTTGTTGCCCTTCTCAATGGCGCGGTCAAACTGTCCGCCGGTGTCTTTTTTGTCTTTCGGCTGGGCGCTGACGGGATACATCAAAATGCGCTCGGTATAATTCTCCTTATAGCCCTTGTTCATCGCTTCGAGCGACTCGTCAAACGAGGTCTTGCCGTTGAAATACGTGTTGTAACGTGCATTTATGGCATGATAACGCCTGCTCACAGCCGTATTCTTTTTCAGGCTGCAAGCCACAGGCAACGCCATCAACGCCGCCAATGCCAACGTCAAACATAGTGTTTTTTTCACCGACAAATTATTTATCACCTATATATAACTGCAAATCAGGTGAAATATTGTAAGCGTCGGGCGTGGCATCAGGCTGTATTTATCAGAAAAATTTCTTTCGTGCCTCTTCCTTGATGACTTTCGACGCCGTGAACGGGATGCGGGTGGTATAGCCTGCGCGTGCGGCAACAATCATTTTGGTAGGCCAGTCGAAGATACTCTGATTCCATCGCATAACGGAATCGTTATACACCTCGCGGGCTGCCGTAATCTCTTTTTGCAGGTAACTGTTTTGCTGCATCGCATCGGCTAATGCCGCATGCGCCTTCAATTCGGGATAGGCTTCGACCGTCATATTAAACCGCGCAGAGACGGCATCAATCTGGTTGGAAAATTCACTGCGGGCTTCGTCGGTCAGCTGTCGTCCGCTTCGCAAAGCCGTGATCGACTTCATCACGTCTTTATCCAAATCAATCGCCTTCTCGACTATTCCTGCTGCATTTTGGAGCACTATCACGCGCTGTTCGAGATAGTTGTCGATCTGCGATGCGTCGTGCTGGATTTTTTGCTGCAACTGTTGCAGAAAGTTTTTCGCATTGATTTTCATAAACATAAAAATCAGTCCGGGCAAAATTCCCAGCACCCAAAGCATTATCTCAAACAGCGTAGAGCCGAAACCGACCTTTGCCGGCAGTGGCTTTTCTATCACTCCTACGTCGCGACCTTCATCGTTATGGACGGGATTCATTTCGTCTAATTCGTTTGCCATAATTTTGTGTTATTTATTTGTTAATTATTGAGTTAATAAATCATTCATTGTTATATATAAATTCCCGCTTCCCTGTACCGAAATGTACTTGTCCCAACCAACATTCACGTTGTGATACTTGCCATCGCCGCCATGAACCGTTACAGAAGTGCACTTTTTTTCAATGCGATAGCCATAAGCTGTTACGGCAACATTGTCGCTCTCGCCGTCGGAACGCTCATGCCTTGTTTTAAGAATATTTCGTGTAACAGACTGTGGATGAATGAATTTGCTTGCCTCGCGATTTGCCGCACGCTCGTGTTCAAAACATGAAACGATGGAATCGTAAACATCTTTGTATATAAACTCGTGCGGCTTGTGGCTCTGATAAAGCGGAATAGCCAGCAAAGGAGCAAAAGCGAAATAAACCGAACGAAAAAACAGCAGGTTAAACTCCACAAATTTGCGGCGAATTTCAGCAACATCATAATGATAATACATTTTGGGGTCGCACGTAATATCCAGACTGTTAATATGTTCCGGACGGATTGTGTTAAGCATGCAAGTTTTTTCAAAATCAAAATCATCCCCAAACCCAACAGTTTTATCTTTGATAAGGTTGACTATTTCTCGCTGAGCCACAGGGGTAAAGAGCAATCGAAACTCCACCTCATTGTTGCGATTCAAAGCCCCGAAAAGCGATTCAAATTCGCCATTGCCCATCAAAGTAAAATTCTCGCCCTGCGTAACCGTTTTTTCCATTTTTTTCTCAATTCGTTTGGTTTCGCGCTTTACAAATCGCCGTATCTCTCTGTCTGTCATTTTGTTAGTTTTCGACGGTTTGCGTTTAAAGACGAGATTGGGAGCCGCCTCGTTGCCGTAAATGATGTAAGTAGTTTCGTAGTATTCTGGAAATGGTGCTGTTACTTTGGCAGACAGCGTTTCCGAAACGCGACGCGACGAGCGTTTGCCTTCGCTGTTGATGTAATACTCTGTCCAATAGATAGTTTTATAACCATAATATGTCATTTCACCCATATAATGATTCAGCGTTTTGAAGATGCAAAACGGGTTGCCTTTGATTTCCCCACTTTTCACAAAAAGCGTAGATTGGTTTATATCAAAATTATCGCCGAGCTTATATTTTTGCTGCAAATAATCAAAACGTTTGCTGTCGAAACAGTCGTCAAAATCAATCAGAGGATAGGTTTCTTCCATCAAACGGGCGGGTATGTGTCGAGTAAACAACGCATTAAGCGGCGCCACTTGCGACCACGCCTCTTCGGTCAACTTTTTCTTGTTTTCGTTCAACTCTGCCAACACCTCAGTAAGCGACGTCATTCTGGGCTTCAATTTGCTGTCTATCAGATATAAAGCGACAATAATCACAGCCATCGCCAACAGCAGCACGATAACCATAATGTGTATGGAATCCGGATCACGGAATTTGATGAGAAAGAAAGCTGAAACGCAGACTGTCAAAATGATAAGAAAAATCAGCCAGCCGCGCATTGTTTTGTTTGTGCGCAAGGAAGAGTCGTTTGAATCAATTTTTGTTTGCGTTTCGTTAATCTGCTCGACGGTAGCGCGGTTTGCCATTTCGTCAATCCCGCTTTCAGCGACAAGAACTTCCCAATGCGACTTCACATTCTTTTCGTGCAAAGCCCCATATCTGTTCTTATACTCCGCAAGCGGCTGATATTCTGAAAATTGCATATCACTAAAATCAGTTATTACTCTGACAAAGGTACGGAGAAATTTGCGAAATGCAAAAAACGTTACTAATTTGCTGCGGATCCGAACGCATTGTAATCAAACCACTATATTCTCCTATGCGAAATAACTCTATAATTGTCAGCTGCTATTTCCATTACATAGCGTGCTAATATTTCAAACTTGGTTTCCATCGGCTGACCAAATGGGTCATAGGTTGATTTATAATGACCTCCCACATACTCAATGCGAATAATACCGGATTTATATGTTATGGAGTTTATTTTATAATCAGTAATGTCGTCGTTGTTATTTAATCCAAGTGGCGTTTTGTCGAAGTTATATAATAATATGTCTCATAATGAGCAATTTATCGCAAAATAAGCACGAAAAATCGCCCAATTACAGCGTCAAATGTACGAATTGTTTTTGAATTGGCAACAAAAATAGGATTATTTTTTACGACCGAAAGGAACGGTAAGACTTCGCTTTTTTCCCTTTACCTGACGACTGCAATCCGCGCCACGACGCTTTCACGGGCGTTTGGTGTTGCGGCGATGACTAAGTAAATGCCTGTTGCTACGCGGTTTCCGCGGCTGTTGCGGCAGTTCCATGCCATTTGACCGCCGGCGGATTTGCCCTGATAGAGCAGGTTGCCGTTGAGGTCGGTGATTTTCACATTTGAATTGTTCATCAGTCCGGTGATGATGACTTGCCCGTCGTAGTCGGGACGGACGGGGTTTGGATAGGCGTAAACGTCTGAATAGCTTTCGCTTGGCTCGGTTGCTTCGCTGGTGTATGAAATCAGTCCCTTGTCGGTGCCGATAAAGACTTCGCCTGTCCGTTGGTTCACCGCAATGCTCTGGATATTATTTGAATACAGTGGCGAATTGTCGGTCGTGAACTGGTGGATTGTCTCCATCCCGTCGGCGCTGACGAGGAAGATACCCGAACCGGTCGTACCTATCCATTTGCGATTGCCGCCGTCAACGGCTATTGCATTGATTTGCTCGCCGTTAAGGAAATAATAATTCTCGCCGTCGTCGTTTGTCCTGACAATCCGGTTGCAGTACAGGTTATCGGGCTTGTCGATAGCATTAGCGGGCGAGGTGCAGTAAATCGGACCTTTATCCGTACCGATCCATATCTCGCCGTTCAAATCTTCTGTTATACAATAATATACACTGGCTTCGATTGCCGTCCCTGTGCCTGATTTGAAGGATGTGAAAAAGTTGGAAACGTCGTCGGAATTGTCTGTGGGCGTCTCGCGGTCGTCGAAAACGAGTATTCCGGAGCGGTCTTTGCTTCGTGCCACGTTAACCCATTTATGCCCTTTTTTTGTGATTAAAATCTTGTCCACAAGATAGGCGGAAGTTCCTGCTCCTGAATATTTTAGCGCTTGCCAGTTGCCATCTGCCGTACGGACGACAATCCCGTTTTCGACCTCGCAGTTTGTCATCCACAGATTGCCGTTGCTGTCGAAAGTAACGCTGCCGATGCGGTTGTAGTTTTTGTTGCCTGCGATAGCGCTCTGAATGGGGCTGTTGGTGTGGTTGTATAGCTGAACGTATTGATAATCATTTATTTCCAGCAGTCCTTCGCCGTAGGTTGAGATGAAAAGATGCGTCTCGTCGTTCGGGTCAACAGCCACTCCGGTATAGTCTCGGCAGGTGTAGCCAACTTGCTTATTCACAGCGTCTTCGTCGAGATTTGTCCATTCGCCGTTCTCATACGTCATCAGTGTTCCGGCGTTCCAAAAGCGGTCTGTCCACCGTCCGCCGCCCGCGACAAGCAGTTTGTCGCCGTGCATCGTCATAAATGCCGCCAGATTGCGTTTCGGACCTGCCGGATTAAGCTCCGTAACCGTCGTTTCGTATTTGCCTGACGAGATCTGCCTTATTCCCGTCAGACCGTTCAAACCGCCTGCTATCCAGTAAGTTCCGTCGTTTTTCAGACTTGACACGCCGTTCACCGTGCCCAGATTTACCGTTTCGCGTGCGGAAAGCGAGCTAAATACGTACATCGTTGATGATGAGTTGATTATAAGGCGGTCGGTTTGCATTTTCATCTTTTGCAGTCCGGACTGTTTCAGCAGCGATTTCACACTGCTGCCCGAGTCGATATAATACACCCCGACGCCATCAACGCGCAGACAGATAACATTCTGAAACACACAGATATTGCGCACTTTGGCAGCATCAAATTCTTCGGTCTGCAATGGCATCTCTTTCCAATTGTGAATATCGAGCAAATTGTCTGATAATGAGCCGGTAAGAATGTCATTATCTGTCGCGGCATAAATTGTCCCGTCTTTGACGCAGCAATCATAAGCCGCGCAGTCGAGTTTATAGGTTTCCGAGATTTCCTTTTTCGCAAGCGAGACCGCCATCACCCCGAAAGCCGTTGATATATAGGCGGTTTCGTTGTCGAATGAGATATTGTTGATTGTTTTGTCAGGAATATTGGTCGTATTTTTCAGGAAAGGCAAGTTGTAAATGCCATTCTCGCTCAGCAGGTCGATATTGCCGTTTCCGTAAACTATAACTAAAGTCTTTGTGCCTGAATGATAGTCAATTAAGCTGATATCCGAATCGCTCATACCGTTTTGTTTCGTATGGACGGTTACGCTGTTATCATCCTTGCCATAGCTGTACAAAGTGCCGTCAGCAAGCGCATAGACGCGATTTGGCGCTTCGGCAACCTGTTTTGTGTCGTAGGTGGCGGGGTAGAGCGTCCACTCGCCAACGCGCTGCGCCGTAATTGTTTGCGATAAAAGCAGGACGACGGCTATTATTAATTTAAAACGTTCTGTCATAATTCGTTACGGGATAAAAATTCAACTAATTTACTGACGGCGACTGCGCGATGACTGATGGTATTTTTGATTTCTTCGCCAAGTTGAGCAAACGTTTCAGTCTGATTTTCAGGGATAAACACGGGATCATACCCGAAACCGCCCTCGCCATGCCGCGTTTCTGCAATCTGACCGTTAACGATGCCTTCAAAAAAATGCTCTTCTCCGTTAATAATCAGAGCAATAACCGTACGGAAACGCGCTGTCCGGTCGGTCTGCCCCGACAGTTCGTCAAGCAGTTTGCTGATATTGGCATTGCTGTTGTGCTGCTCACCTGCGTAACGTGCTGAATGAACGCCCGGTCTGCCATTCAAAGCCTTGACTTCCAGGCCTGTATCGTCGGCAAAACAATCCAATCCGAATTTTTGGCAGACATATTGCGCTTTCTGTAAAGCGTTGCCTTCCAGCGTGTCAGCCGTTTCCGGTATATCTTCATCCAACTGCAGTTCGGGCAGTCCGACAATCGAAATGCCGTCGGGCATCATTGCGCGTACTTCCTTGAGTTTGTGCAGATTGTTGGTTGCAAATACGATTTTTTTCATTAATTTTCCTCTTCGGTTATTGATGATTTAATAACGTCGGGAAAGCTGTAAAATTGTGCTTTAGCGTATCGGGTCGAAACCTTCGCCATAAACGCCGCGCACCGAGCTTTGCGATATAAACGCATCCTGATCTATAGACTTGATCAGGCGGAAGATAGAGATGCTTTCGCGACTTTTTGCCATCAGTACGACGACCTTGACAGGCTCTTTGGTATAGCCACCCTGACCGTCAAGAATGGTGCAGCCGCGCCCCAAATCGCGTATGATGCGATCGGCTATTTCGTCATATTTCTGCGAAAAAATCATAAACTGAACCGACTGATTATTAGCGTTTAGCACCTTGTCGAGAATGTAGTTGTTGAAAAACATTTCCACGAAACCGAAAACGATTTTGTCCACGTCGTGGAAGATGAAATACGACGAGCCTATGATGAAAAAATCGCAGAACAGCAATGTTCGTCCGATAGATATATGCTTGTATTTGTGTATGATAGCTCCGATAATATCCGTGCCGCCGGTGCTGCCGTTCGACGAGAAAATGATGCCCAGCCCCGTTCCGCACAGCGCACCGCCTATCAGAATGGACATAAACGGCTGACCTTCAATGACCGGCTTGCCGTCGAGCAGCCACTCGAAAAACATCAGCGAGAACGTCAGCGACACGACGCCAAAGATGGTGTTGAGCATAAATCGTAGCCCTAACATCTTGTAAGCCAAGATTAAAAGCCCGACATTGATAGCGGCGTAAGTCAGCGAAACCGGTATTTTCGTTACGAAAAACAGCAGCGAACAGATACCTGTAACTCCACCCGGCACGATCTCGTTCGACAGGATAAAACCGTTGAAACCAAAGCCATAGATCAACGTCCCGACGATAATAAAGAGGTAGTCGCGCAGGGGATGATAAATCTTGTATAAGGAGTTTTTGACCATGAAAATCAGACAACTACGTTGGCAATCTTATTAGGCACGACGATAACTTTCTTTACCGGTTTGCCTTCAATCCATTTTTGCGAATTTTCGTTTTCGAGGACGGCTTTTTCGACCTCTTCCTTGCTTGCACCCGGCTGAAAATCAAGCGTAAACCGCGCCTTTCCGTTGAACGAAACGGTATATTTCACCGTGTTTTCTTTCAGATACTCCTCGTTGTAATCGGGGAAACGGGCGTCGCAAACGGTAGTCGTGTTGCCCAGACGGTGCCACAGCTCTTCGGCTATATGCGGCGCGAAAGGCGAAAGGACAATGACAAAATCCTGTAATACAGCGCGTTTATTGCATTTCAGGGCTGTCAGCTCGTTGGCGCAAATCATAAACGCGGCGACGGATGTGTTGAACGAGAAATTTTCGATGTCCTGCCCGATTTTCTTAATCAGTTTGTGGATGGATTTGAGTTCGTCAGGCGTCGGCTGCGCGTCGGAAACGGAAAAATTATCGCCATCGAAAAACAGGTTCCAGAACTTGCGCAGAAAGCGGCTTACGCCATCTATCCCGTTGGTATCCCAAGGTTTAGACTGCTCGACCGGACCGAGAAACATCTCGTAAAGCCGCAGCGTGTCGGCGCCAAATTTTTCGACCACATCGTCGGGATTGACAACGTTATACATTGATTTTGACATCTTTTCGACTGCCCAGCCGCAGACGTATTTGCCGTCTTCAAGGATAAACTCAGCGTCGCGGTATTCGGGATTCCAGTTGCGGAACGCCTCCAAATCAAGCACATCATTGGAAACAATATTGACGTCAACGTGGATGGGCGTTACGTCGTAACTGTCTTTCAATCCGAAAGATACGAATTTGTTGGCGCCTTTGATGCGATAGACGAAATTCGACCTGCCCTGGATCATCCCCTGATTTATCAGTTTGCGGAACGGCTCTTCGTCTTTGACATAGCCGTAATCGTGCAGGAATTTATTCCAGAAACGGCTGTAAATCAGGTGTCCGGTAGCATGCTCTGTGCCGCCGACGTACAGATCCACATTGCCCCAGTAGTCGTTAGCCACTTTCGACACTAACGCCTTGTCGTTGTGCGGGTCTTCGTACCGCAGATAATAAGCCGACGAGCCTGCAAAACCGGGCATCGTAGCCAGTTCGAGCGGATATTTCTTGTTTTTTGAGTCCATTTTATCTTATTTTCCGACCGCAAAAGTAATACTTTTTCAGAGCATTGCAAAATTCATTTCTTTATACTAAACAAGTTTTTTCGGCGTTACGAATACACAATATCAGCCGAATTGCGTACTTTTGCGGCGAAATTGAACAGTATGATTTCAGACAACGAAGAACAACTATTGACGGGAATTGACAGTCCTGCCGACCTGCGAGCCTTGCCTGCTGCTAAATTGGAGCAGGTTTGCCGCGAGTTGCGTCAATATATTATTGATGTACTGTCGGTTAATCCCGGACATCTGGCGGCGAGTCTTGGCACTGTGGAGCTGACCGTCGCCCTGCACTACGTTTTCGATACGCCCCGCGACCGCATCGTGTGGGACGTCGGGCATCAGGCGTACGGGCACAAGATTTTGACGGGCAGACGCGACGCTTTTCACACTTTGCGCCGTTTCAACGGCATCAGCGGCTTTCCCAATCCGGCTGAAAGTGAGTACGATGCGTTTATTGCCGGACATGCGTCCAATTCCATTTCGGCGGCGCTCGGGATGGCTATCGCTTCGGAGCTGAAACACGAAGCCGAGCGGCATGTCGTAGCCGTGATTGGCGACGGCGCAATGACCGGCGGGCTTGCCTACGAAGGTCTGAACAACGCCTCGACAAATCCAAACAATATACTTATCATCCTCAACGACAACGATATGGCTATCGACCAGAATGTCGGCGGGTTGAGCAAATATCTCGTCAATATCACGACGAGCAAGACCTACAACTGGATACGTTATAATATTTATCAGCGGCTGCTGAAACTGAATATCATCTCCGAAAATCGTCGCGAGAATATTCTGCGGTTCAACAACAGCCTCAAAGCGCTTATCAACCGTCAACATAATCTGTTTGAGGGATTCAGCATACGCTATTTCGGACCGGTTGACGGGCACAACGTCGCCGACCTCGTCCGTAAGTTGAACGATATCAAGCACATGAAAGGTCCGAAGTTGCTGCATATCAAAACGACCAAGGGCAAGGGCTTCAAACCTGCCGAAGAATCGGCGACCGAATGGCACGCGCCGGGGAAATTCAACAAAGAGACGGGCGAGCGCCTAATACACGTTAACCTGAACGAGCCGCAACTCTATCAGGATGTTTTCGGACATACTCTGGTCGAGCTGGCGGAGCACGACAAGCGCGTTGCAGGCATCACGCCCGCTATGCCGACAGGCTGCTCGATGACGTATATGATGAAGGCATTTCCGGAGCGCACGTTCGACGTCGGAATAGCCGAAGGACACGCAGTAACGTTTGCCGCAGGATTGGCGAAAGAGGGGATGATACCGTTTTGCAATATCTATTCGTCGTTTATGCAACGCGCTTATGATGAGGTAATTCACGACGTCGCCATACAGCGACTGCACGTCATCCTGTGCCTCGACCGCGCCGGACTTGTTGGCGAAGACGGCGTTACGCATCACGGCTTGTTCGATATGGCGTGCCTGCGACCGGTGCCGGGGCTGACTATCGCTTCGCCACTCAACGAAGTTGACCTGCGCAACCTGATGTACACGGCGTACAAGACCGACGACGGACCGTTCGTTATCCGTTATCCGCGCGGCAAGGGCGAATTAGTCAACTGGCGCAACGAGATGCAGATGCTGCCCGTCGGCAAGGGGCGCAAGCTCAGCGACGGCGACGAGGTGGCTCTGCTGTCGATAGGTCCTATCGGCAACGAGGCGCGTAAAGCTATCGAAATACTTGCGAAAGAGAGCTTTTCGGTTGCGCATTATGATATGATATTTTTGAAACCGATAGATGAAGACATTCTGCACGAAGTTGGTGCTAAGTTTCGGCATATCATCACGGTTGAAAACGGGACGCTGACAGGCGGTCTGGGCAGCGCCGTGTCGGAATTTATGGTTGAGAACGGCTACGGGGCGCGTATCAAGCGTCTCGGCGTCGGCGATGAATTTGTCGCACACGGCAGCATCGCCGAACTGCAGCGCAGCTGCGGATTGGATGCCGAAAGCATTGCCGCTGCTGTCCGCGAACTTGTCCTTCGGGACGAAAAGAAAAAGAATACTGCGATGTTGTCATTTTTTAATATACTGTCATGAATGTAGTTATAGCGGGTGCGGGCGAAGTGGGGACGCACCTTGCAAAAATGCTTTCCCGCGAACAGCACGACATCGTTATCATGGACGAGAACGATGAGAAATTAGCTTTTGCACAGTCGGGGTTCGACGTGTTGCCGGTTGTAGGCAATCCCACCTCGCCCAACGACCTCGAAGCCGCCCGTGTCAGGACGGCAGACCTCTTTGTCAGCGTTACGCCCGAAGAAACGACAAATATCACGGCGTGTATGCTGGCATCGAACCTCGGCGCACAGAAAACATTCGCCCGTATCAACAATTATGAGTACCTGCTGCCGAAAAACAAAGAACTGTTCGAGAAAATCGGCGTCAGCTCAATGATATATCCCGAAATGCTTGCAGCAAAGGAAATTGTGTCGTCGGTCAAACGTCCGTGGACACGGCAGTATTGGGAATTGTTTGGCGGCGGACTGATACTGCTTGGCGTGAAAGTGCGCGAAAATGCACCTGTCGCCGGTAAACCGCTGTTCGAGCTGCTTGCCAATAACAAAAAGAGGTATCATATCGTAGCCATTAAGCGTGAAAACGAGATGATTATCCCTCGCGGACAGGATTGTGTGATGCCCGACGACCTTGTTTTTATCAGCACCACGCGCGAATACGAAGAAGATGTGCGCATATTCACGGGCAAACACGGACCCGAAATCAAGAATATCTTTATCATGGGCGGCAGCCGAATAGCTTATCGCACAAGCCAGTATCTGCCAAGCAATATCCAGATAAAAATTATCGAACATAACCGCGAAAAAAGTGTCCAGCTTGCCGAGTCGCTGCCCGACAATGTGCTCATTATCAATGGCGACGCCCGCGATACCGACTTGCTGATACAGGAAGGCATACGCCAAACGCAAGCGTTCATCGCTCTGACCGACGACTCAAGCGCAAATATCCTCGCATGTATGGCTGCAAAACGGTTTGGCGTTTATAAAACCATCGCGCAAATTGAGAATATTGACTATATCCCGCTTGCCGCCAAGATGGACATCGGCTCGGTCATCAATAAGAAACTGATTGCTGCAAGCCATATTTATCAGTTTTTGCTCGACGCCGACGTGTCGAACATCAAATGTCTCGCCATTGCCAACGCCAATGTTGCCGAACTGATAGCGCACGACAAATCCTACATCACCCGTAAAGCGGTGAAAGACCTTGACCTTCCGCACGATATGACGCTTGGCGGGCTTATCCGCGACGACCATCCTATGATGGTTGAAGGCGACACGCAAATACGTCCTAACGACCGCGTGATGGTTTTCTGCCTCGAATCGGCAATGACTAAACTGAAGAAATATTTCAACTGAACAGTATGAATATCCGGTTTGTAATGAAGGTATTAGGGATGATGCACGTCATCGAGAGCTGTTTTCTGCTCGGAGCGACGGGCGTGGCGTTCTGGTATGACGGTTCCGACTTTTATCCACTGCTCATCTCTTTCTGTGTGATGATTAGCGTCGGGGCGCTGCTTTGGCTGGCAGGACGCAGCGCGAGCCAGACCTACGCCGGACGGCGCGAAGGTAGCCTTGCCGTAGCGCTTACTTGGCTGATGCTCACCTGCTTTGGTATGCTGCCGTACTTGCTTGGCGGATATGTTGATAATGTTACAGACGCCTTCTACGAAACGATGTCGGGTTTCACAACTACGGGAGCAAGCATTTTTCGAGAGGTCGAAACGCTGCCGCACGGCATACTGTTCTGGCGCAGTCTGACACAATGGCAGGGCGGCGTGGGCATCATCGTCTTTACTGTGGCGTTGCTGCCTTTGGTCGGCGGTGGGGCAAATCAGCTGTTCGACGCCGAAACCTCGGCAATTATGCACGAACATTTTCTGCCGCGCATCACGCAGATAGCAAAACGTTTTTTCGGCATTTATGTGCTGATAACTTGCGTGTTGACTTTGCTGCTTTGGCTTGGACCGATGGATTTCTTCGACGCGCTGAACCACGCCATGACAACGGTGTCGTCAGGTGGCTATTCGACAAAAAATAATGGTCTCGTGTTTTGGGATTCGCCTTATATTTACTATGTTACAACATTTTTTATGTTTGTCGCCGCGCTGAATTTTACGCTGATTTATTTTCTTTTCAAAGGCAAAGGCAGTAAAATCACAAAGAACGAGGAGACACGTTATTTCGCTGCTTTTATCTTAATTCCGACATTGTTAATGCTTGTGTTACAGCTTATTCACAATCACGGAGATAATGTTGAGCAGGTCTTTCGCACGACGCTTTTCCAGATAACTTCACTCATCACGACAACCGGATTTGTGGTTACGGATTATGTAGGCTGGGGTTCGATTTTCACTATGATTGCGCTGATACTGATGACGGTATGCGGTTGCGCAGGCTCGACAGCAGGCGGATTGAAAATGGGTCGCTTCGTTATCCTGATTAAAAATACGAAAAACGAATTTAAAAAGCAGACACATCCCAATGCCGTCATTCCGGTTCGTATGAACGGGCAGGTCATCCCAGAACATATCGTGCAGCGCGTTCAGACCTTTGCATTCATCTATCTTGCTTTGATAATCACGGGTAGCGCCGTGTTGCTCGTTGACGGTCAGTCGTTTGACGAAGCTGTCGGACTGGCTGTTTCGGCGATCAGCAATGTCGGTCCCGCTCTGGGGCAGTATGCCAACGGAGTTGTTGCCGACCTCGACGAAGTGGTGAAATGGACGCTCGCTTTCCTGATGGTAGTCGGGCGTCTCGAAATATTCACCGTATTGGCGCTGTTTATGCCGGCATTTTGGAAACGATGAAATTTATTTGTGTGATTGATTAATAATGTGATATTTAACTCGTAATTTGTAGCGTTGCCATACATTCTGCTTCAATCAGCCAGCCCGGACGGCATATTGGGGCAAGGAGGATGACTTTTGGCAACGAAGAATACTTGTCGTTGAAATAGCCATTAATGCACTGATAATCAGCTATATCACGCAGATAAATCAACAGACAGGCGACGTCGCTGAAGGTAGCGTCTGCTTCGGCGAGCAAGGCTCCGATGTTTTCCATCATCCGCTCCGCCTGTTTTAATACATTGTGAGGATGTACTATCTGTCCCTTATTGTCGATGCTTGCCGTACCGGAGATTAAGACGTGAGTACGGTCGTCGTAGCGTATTGCTGTGCCGCGTTCGAAAGTAACGCCGTACTCATGCGTCGGGTTGAGATGCGAGGCGGCATGCAGGTATGTAATCTGTTGAGGAAGCAGTCCGTCAACAGCATAAGCATCCATTGAAACGACAGAGGGCGAGGCAGCCTGCCGTCCCTCGATGCCGGTGCTGGCGATGAAGTGCGTGTCTTTAGTCAAGCCTTGGGATGCGAAAAACTCACTGCGGGTTTTAGCCATGCCTGCGTAATGCAGGTCGATGTCGCGCACGAAGACCCATGTACGCATACAGTTGCGTTCAAGAGTACAGCCTTCTGCCGCCAGCATGTCGGAGTAAGAGCGAAAAATCTGCGCCGTCTGCGTTGCCGAGGTTTCTGCATCTGTATAAAGACCTGTGTGGATAAAATGATGCATACCGGAATGGTTTATCACAGTGGCATTTGCGCTGCGAGATATGCTATTTGAAGGTACGATATAAAGCCATACGGCAAGTTTGGCGCCTGACAGTGGCGGCTGCTGCACGACAGACACGGCTGTATGTCCCTGATTTACATCTATATATTGGGTTTGATTTACGAGGTCGCTGACAAAATATCGTTTGAAAGCGACGCCCAAGCCTTGCGGTAAAGTTTGAAGTAGCCTTGCGACGCCTGCCTCTATCCGGTGAAACTGCTCTGCTGCATCGCAAACAATGTCGCCATATAAACTCACTATCGCGTGATATTCAGGGAAGTCCGCCTCAAAAGCGCTGTAAGCGGCTTCTACAGACAAGTCTTCCCATGCTGTTTTATGATATGTCATCGTTAAGTATTTCGTTAGAAACCGCAAAATTACAAAAAAATAGTCGCAAAACAAGTTTCGTATCAAAAATAAAACGTATCTTTGTGCCAATAATTTAAAATATGGCAACAGTACAATTCAAGTATCAGGAGCCTTTCCCGACTGGGAAGGATACAACGGAGTATTATCTACTCACAAAAGATTATGTATCAACGTCTTCGTTTGAAGGCAAAGAGGTGTTGAAGGTTGCGCCGGAGGCTTTGACGGCGCTTGCACGGACGGC
>JAISTS010000004.1 GCA_031272455.1 Tannerella sp.
AATTCTTCGGAATACGGATTGACAGCCGGACTCCAGAGCCTCAACGAGGCAGAGCGCGAACTCTGGAAAAACAGCATCGAAGCGGGCAATCTCTACATCAATCGCGGAATTACGGGCGCTATCGTGCGACGTCAGCCGTTCGGAGGAATGAAACGCTCGGCTTTCGGAGGCGGCATCAAAGCCGGAGGACCTAATTATGTTTCCTGCTTCTTGAAATTTAAGGACAATGGCGATTTAAAAGGGATAGAAACCAATTACAAAAAGGCTTGGGCAGATGTTTTCTCGAAAGAGGAAGACGTCAGCCACATCTACGGCGAAGAAAATACTTTCCGCTATTTGCCGCTGAAATCAATGGCATTGCGAGTTGCCGACAGCGATGAAATAAGCGCAATAAAGGCTGTGGTTTTGGCTGCCAAGATTGCAGGAACTCCGCTCACGGTAAGCGTTTCGGCAAATTATCCGAAACTCGACGAAATCAAAAAATCGGCTGCCAAAGTGGCGGTTGAAGACGAGGCGGCGTTTATCGATTCGATGTCGAAATACGAGCGCATCCGCGCCTGTTCCGAAGGCTTGTCAGATGCGATTTACAAAAAAGCCGCCGAACTCGGACTTTATATCGCCGACGCCAAGCCACTTTCCGAAGGACGTTTAGAACTGCTGCATTATCTTAAAGAACAGAGCATTGCGTTTGAATACCATCGCTATGGAAGCGTTTTTGGGGAAGAAAAATGAGCGGTGATGCTACCCTTTGAAGTGAAGATCCTCGGTTGCGCGTCGGCTACCCCGACATTGCGCCATAACCCGTCGGCACAGGTCGTCGAGCTGCGCAACAAGATCTATATGATCGACTGCGGCGAAGGGGCACAACTGCAAATGCGGCGTATGCGTATCCGTATGCACCGGCTGGCACATATCTTTATCTCGCATCTCCACGGCGACCATTTCTATGGCTTGCCCGGTCTGCTATCGACTCTGGGTATGGTCGGTCGTACCGGCGAAGTGCATATCCACGCCCCGAAAGGTATTGAAGACGCACTGCGCCTCGTCAACTGGGAACTGCCCTACGAGATACGCCTCAACATCATCGACCCCACGCAGCACAGCCTCGTGATGGAAGATCGCTCGGTGCGCGTACTCTCTATCCCGATGCGTCATCGCATCCCCACCTGCGGCTTCCTGTTTGAAGAAAAGCAGGGCGAACGCCATATCATCCGCGAAATGATTGATTTCTACCACATTCCCATCAGCCGCATCGCCGCCATAAAAAAGGGAGCCGACTATCTTACGCCCGAAGGCGAAACCGTCCCAAACAGCCGCCTGACGCTCCCCGCCGACCCGCCGCGACGCTATGCCTGCTGCTCCGACACGCTCTTCAATCCCGACATCGCGCCACTGATCGAAGGCGTCGATTGCCTCTATCACGAAGCCACCTATATGGAGTCGGAAGCCGCGCTCGCACAGCAAATGTTCCACTCCACAGCACGGCAGGCAGCAGAAATAGCCCGTCTGGCGCACGCAAAACAACTTATCATCGGGCATTATTCCGCCCGCTATAACGACGACGAACTGCTGCGCCGCGAAGCAGCCGAAATCTTTTCAAATACCGTCTGCGCCGATGAAGGACTGACTGTCAATATTTAACACTCGAAGGAAAAAACAAAAAATAAAATAAAATAAATTTTTCTTCACTTTTTTTTGGTGAACAAAAATAAATTCCTATCTTTGCCGCGAAATTTTTTGCATACTTTTTACAGAACATGAAAAGGATTAGTAACATACAGACCCATCAACCCCTTTCCGAGCATTATGCGGAAGGGAAAAGCGTCCCCCTTTTAACAAAAATTAACGGGGGGGGGGGGTATTTGTTATTATTCCTTAAACGATATATGGTTCCCCACACGATTTCCTGTTTACACTTATAGTTGCTCTGCATTCGTAAGCGTACAGTTTATGCCGACTTTCGTAATCTGTTGCGGGGAGCCACTTTTTTTTGCTCACGGTGTTCCATTAATAAATTAGCTTACATCATTCTGTGAATAGTAATGAAATGTGCACCGAGGTCGCTTCTTGCCTGTGTTGGGTAGGAGGCGACCGTTTTTTTGTCCAATATGCAACTGATTATTTCAGGTCGCCGACCTTGACAAGATATTCGGCTATCTGTACGGCATTAAGAGCCGCACCTTTCTTTATCTGATCGCTTACTGTCCAGAATGTCAAGCCGTTGGGATTGGTCAAATCCTTACGTATGCGCCCCACATAAACGGGGTCTTTTCCGGCTACAAAAAGCGGCATCGGATAGTCTTTCTGAGCAGGATTGTCCTGAAGCACAATGCCTTCGGCTTGGGCAAAGGCTTGACGGACTTCTTCGACGCTGACAGGACGCTCGGTCTCTACCCAGGTCGCTTCGCTGTGTGAACGGAGAACAGGCACACGGACGCAAGTAGCGCTGACGGCTATATCTGAGTGCATTATTTTGCGCGTCTCGTGATACATTTTCATTTCTTCTTTTGTATAACCGTTTTCGGTGAAAACGTCAATATGCGGTATCAAATTGTATGCCAGCTGGTAAGCAAATTTCTCGACCGTCGGCTGCTCGCCTTTCAACAACTGCTCGTACTGGCTTATCAGCTCTGCCATAGCACGCGCTCCGGCGCCGCTCGACGCCTGATACGTAGAAACATACACCCGCTTGATATGCGAAATCTTTTCGATAACATTCAGCGCGACAACCATCTGTATCGTCGAGCAGTTGGGATTGGCAATGATGCCGCGAGGACGGTTCAGCGCATCGTCGGGATTGACTTCGGGCACTACCAATGGTACATCATCGTCCATACGAAACGCACTCGAATTGTCGATCATCACCGCGCCGTGCTTCGTAATCGTCTCCGCATATTCCAGCGATACCGAGCCGCCCGCCGAGACAAATGCCACATCAACACCGCGAAAATCGTCGCCGTGCTTCAGCTCGCGAACCTCGTACTGCTTGCCGCGAAAACTGTAAACGCGCCCCGCACTGCGCTGCGAACCGAAAAGTATCAGCCCGTCGGCGGGAAAATTCCGTTCCTCAAGTACGCGCAGGAACTCCTGCCCCACTGCCCCACTTGTTCCAACAATTGCTGCCGTCATTTTTTTTACTTTAAAATTTTGAAATATCAAAAACTGTCCGTACCTTTACCCGCTGTAAAAGACAGGTAAAAATCGGCTGCAAAGATAGCAATTTTTTAACTAACCGATGATTAATCCTGACCAAAAAGAGTAATAAAACTAACGGAATTACAGGTTATCCGAAAATAAATATGGTATGTTATGAGACGTACTGCACATATTATCAGTTTGTTATTGTGTTCGCTCGGACTGTTCGCCCAAGCGAGTATGGGAGATGTTGTTATCAGCGAAATTATGGCTAATCCGGTCGGACTGACCGAGCTGCCCGCAACAGAATATGTCGAGATTTACAATGCCTCCGATACGGCAATCTCATTGAAAAACTGGAAATTCGTTTATGGCGGCACAGGCTATGCCCTGCCCGATACAACTTTGGAAGCCGGACAGTATGCAGTGCTTTACAAAGCCGGTCAAAGCATCTATACTGAAAGCGGAAGTCTTGAGCTGGCGCTATCATCATTCCCGACATTGGCTAATGCCGGAAAAGCGCTTGAAATCACAAATCCCGATGGCGAAACTATTGATTTCATCGAATATTCCACTGCGAAACCCGCTGTCGCGTTTGAACGCAATTCCGACGGCGATCTCTATCTTTCCACCGACCCGCGCGGAGGCACGCCCGGCGCCGTCAATTCTCCCGAACCACCGCCTCCGCCACCCGTAATCCCCGACACATCCCAGCCCGGTGACGTCATTATTACCGAAATAATGGCTAATCCCGTCGGACTGACCGAACTGCCCGCAACAGAATATGTTGAGATTTACAATGCATCCGGCAGCGCCATTTCGCTGAAAGACTGGAAATTCGTTTACGGCGGCACAGGCTACGCCCTGCCCGATACAACTTTGGAATCCGGACAATATGCAGTGCTTTACAAAGCCGGTCAAAGCATCCATACTGAAAGCGGCAGCCTTGAGCTGGCGTTATCATCATTTCCGACATTGGCTAATGCCGGAAAAGCGCTTGAAATCACAAATTCCAATGGTGAAAACATTGATTTCATCGAGTATTCCACTGCAAAACCTGCTGTCGCGTTTGAACGTAACGACGAAGGCGATCTCTATCTTTCCACCGACCCGCGCGGAGGCACGCCCGGCGCCACCAACTCGCCCGAACCGCCGCCCCCGCCACCCGTAATCCCCGACACATCCCTCGCCGGTGATGTCATCATTACCGAAATAATGGCTAATCCCGTCGGACTGACCGAACTGCCTGCAACTGAATATGTTGAGATTTACAATACCTCCGGCAGCGCCATTTCGCTGAAAGACTGGAAGTTCGTTTATGGTGGCACAGGCTACGCTCTGCCCGATACGACTTTGGAAGCCGGACAGTATGCCGTGCTTTACAAAGCCGGTCAAAGCATTTATGCCGAAAGCGGAAGTCTTGAACTGGCGCTAACATCATTTCCCACTTTGGCTAATGCGGGAAAAGCGCTTGAAATCACAAATTCCAATGGCGAAAACATTGATTTCATCGAGTATTCTACCGCAAAACCCGCCGTCGCGTTTGAACGCAATTCCGAAGGCGATCTCTATCTTTCCACCGACCCGCACGGAGGAACTCCGGGCGCTGTCAATTCGCCCGAACCGCCGCCCCCGCCACCAGTAATCCCCGACACATCCCACGCCGGCGATGTCATTATTACAGAAATTATGGCTAATCCGGTTGGTTTAACCGAACTGCCCGAAACGGAATATATTGAAATCCACAATACCACAGCTGAAAGCATAGTGTTGAGCGGCTGGACCTTGGTTTACGACACGCGGTCGATCACTCTGCCCGACATCACTCTGCCCGCCGGTGCTTATGCCGTGCTCTATCGCGACGGGCGCGAAATATCCCTTGGCGCAGGCGGTATCGCTGTGCCGGTGGCGACTTTTCCGTCAAGTCTGGCTAATACCGGAAAAGCGCTTGAAATCATCAATTCCAAAGGTGAAATAATCGATTCCATCGAATATCCTGCCGCAAAAGCAGCTATAGCTTATGAACGCGGCGACGACGGCTCGCTCTACCTCTCGACCGACCCGCGCGGAGGCACGCCCGGCAGCGCCAACTCGCCCGAAACTCCACCTCCGCCGCCCGTAATCCCCGACACATCCCACGCCGGCGATGTCATTATTACAGAAATTATGGCTAATCCGGTTGGCTTAACCGAACTGCCTGAAACGGAATATATTGAAATCCACAATACTACCGCTGAAAGCATAGTGTTGAGCGGTTGGACTTTGGTTTACGACACGCGGTCGATCGCCCTGCCCGACATCACTCTGCCCGCCGGAGCTTATGCCGTGCTCTATCGCGACGGGCGCGAAATATCCCTTGGCGCAGGCGGTATCGCTGTGCCGGTGGCTACTTTCCCGTCAAGTCTGGCTAATACCGGAAAAGCGCTTGAAATCGTCAATTCCAACGGTGAAATCATCGATTCCATCGAATATCCCGCCGCAAAAGCAGCTATAGCTTATGAACGCGCCGACGACGGCTCGCTCTACCTCTCAACCGACCCGCGCGGTGGTACTCCCGGCAGCGCCAACTCGCCCGAAACTCAGCCCCCGCCGCCCGACGATACGGATAATCCGGACGAAAACACCGACAATCAGGACGAAACCGACACAGCGCAATGGGGCGACTTGATTATCAATGAGATAATGGCTAATCCCGTGGGCTTGACAGAGCTGCCCGAAACGGAATATGTCGAGATTTACAACGCCACGGACTCGGCGGTTTCGCTGTCGAAATGGCTGTTTGTTTACGACCAGACCCGGGTCGCCCTGCCCGACACTATGCTCGGCGCCGCTCAATATGCCGTGCTGTATCGCAGCGGTCGCGATATCCTTGTTGCCGAAAGCGGTATGGCGCTGCCGATAACGACTTTCCCCGCCAATCTTGCAAATACCGGAAAAGCGCTTAATATCATCAGTCCGTCGGGCATAATCATCGATTCCATCGCGTATGCCACTGCCAAAGCCGCCGTTTCATTTGAACGCGACAGCGCAGGACAGCTTTATCTGTCAACCGACCCGCGCGGAGGTACGCCGGGCGCCGTTAATTCACCGAAAGACGTCCCGACAACGAAGCCCGTTGAGATGAAAAATCCCGACGAGCGCTTTATTGTCGATCCAAACGAACTTATATTCAACGAGATACTGCCCGAACCCTATCCCGACGGCAGCGAATATATCGAGTTTTACAACCGCTCGGAACGCACTCTCAGCGTATCGGGACTGTGCGTTTCGACGCGCAAAACCGACGGCACGCTTAGCACGCGCTACCCGCTCGCGTCTATCACCGATTCCATTCCCGCAGGCGGTTTCATCGTTATCACAACCAATGCCGAAGGAGTGCTCAATTTCTATTCAACACCCTGTCCCGAAGCGATTTACGAACTCCGTATGCCTATCCTTAACAACGAAGCAAGTACGCTGGTGCTGTACGACGCCACCGACACGACCATCATTGACGAGTTGGCATATTCCGCAAAATGGCACGATGCAGCTATCAAAAACACGAAAGGCGTGTCTCTGGAGCGTATCCGTCCCGACGCACCGACGCAGGATGCCGCCAACTGGACTTCAGCCGTGCTGTCTGTCGGCTATGGCACACCCGCATACAAAAATTCGCAGTTTGGCAACGATGAAATCGCGCTTTTTGTCAATCCGCCCGAATACGACCACGCGATGCAGACCTACCGCATACACTACCGCACGGATAAGGCAGGCTATCGCTGTCGGATAAGGATTTTCTCGACCGAAGGTGTGCAGGTGGCGGAAATTATGAATAATCAGCTGCTTGGAGCTGACGACGAAATCGCGTGGGATGGCAGCGGGCACGGCGGCTCGCGACTGACGCCCAATGTGTATATCTTCCTCGCCGAGCTGTATCATCCCGACGGGCAGCGACTTACGGTGAAAAGGGCATTTCTCGTCAGACCATAGCGCCGTAGCGACATAATAAACAAGGGGCGACCCTCATCGAGCCGCCCCTTGCATCTAAAGCATTATTCATTTAATTTATAACAACTTTCGCAGTCGTTTTACCGACTGTGATAACATATATCCCTTTCGAGAGCGCGACCGTAGTCTGACCTGCGCCGTAGCTGACGGTCTTGACCAATGCGCCGCTTTCGGAATAGATCTGCGCAGCGCCTGCCGTCGGTGCGTCGATAACGAGCTGACTGCCTGCTGCATAGACCTTCAGCGCCGCAACAGCTTCGGCTGCCGCAGCTTCTTCGACACCTACCGTAATCGTCAGAGGTGAATTCACGCCGTAAACCGTTATGTCGTACGAGCCGTCTGTCCGTGGCGTGATCTTGTAGTTCTTCTCCTCGTCGTCAACAATGCGCGAAGTGCTCAAAACAGCCTTTACACCGTTGCCCTTCGGCGTAACAGTGAAGGTGAAATCACTCCGACTGTCAACATAATACACGCCCGACGGCTTGCTGCTGACAAAATCGTCGGACACCTTTAATATTACCTGACGGGTTAAACCTTGAATCGGCATTGAGGGCGGGACGATAAAGATGGCGTTTGGAGCAGCAGAAGGCGTTGTTGCATTTTTTATGTCCGGCAATTCAATCATATCATCTGAACTACTGTTCCATAAATAGGCATAAAGATCCCATGATGAGGGAACCTCATCACCCACAGCCGCATAAATCCCGTTATAGTTATAAAGTGCCCATACAGTAGGAAGAGCATTAGCAGACGTAGGACCATGCTCAATTAAATCTATATTATTGCCATCGGTACTCCAAATTTTGGCAGTACTTATAAAAGTACCGGCAGTAGCATCATTAAATGACACGTTTCCACCCACATACGCTATTCCGTTACGAACAATAAGCGCAGTTGGACCAACAGTAGATGTATAAGTAGAATCTAAACCGTATTTTCTGTCTAAATACAGAAGTTGCGGATTCCCATTTGTCCATAATGTAACGCCCGGAAGACCAGTGGATGGTGCGCAATTTGCATCTTCATAGTTATTAGCGATGCCTGCTGTATAGATTGTGCCATTTTCAACATGCACAGAAAAGCCTTGGTGTTCTACATCCGAAGTGTACATTGGTTCGCCATTTTTCCATAAAGACGTGAACTGTTCATTGCCGGCTGGTCCTTCCACATATCGTCCGGCAACATAGACGTCGCCATTGTCGATATACATATCATACACGCCCTGTCCCATCCAGCTTCTCCAAGAACCAGTAAATCTTTCTTCATAGAGGGTATAAAGTTCTTCGTAATTTTTCCAGACTTTAGTAACCACATCCCTATAAGGAGGTGGGGCTCCGACTCCAGGGGGAGTTACGTTTATATACGTATATCCCAGCGCATATACGTCACCCTTATAAATAATTACAGACCTTACACCGGCACTGTAACTTGTAGTTCCGATTGGCAATGGCGATGGAATTGCAGCCAAAACGATCTTTTTGTTGTTTTTCCAAACAACAGCTTCAGTTGAACCCGAGGCTCGTCCGCCGACATAGATATCCTCGCCGTCAACAGCAATAGAAAGTGCAGTTGACCCTGCACCAAACGAATACAGCAGCGACCCGTTTAACCAGACAGTAGCACCGTCACTAGAACTTCCCGCAACATAAACATCTTGTGCGGAAACGCTCACTCCCGCGAGGGCGAGCGCAGAAATAATAAAGAAATTTGAAAGTTTTTTTCTCATAGTGTAAATAATTTATTTGTTAGTAATAGAGTGAAAAAAAAATTCGAGGTATGGGCATAACGGGTCGCGCCGCGGCGTAGTCTTACGCTGCGGCGTTCGTTATTGGAAAGGAAAATGTGGAGATTGGAAACGGAAAAGTTAACAATAGTTAAGCTTTGCCCCCCCAATTAACGTTTATTAACGCTTTTAGGAGGCATACAGCATTGTTGAACACCTGTCCGGCGCTCCTCAAAATGGTCGTATTTCTTATTTCCGTCATCTTTAATCCTATTTTTCGCCAAAGGTATGGTTAATTTTTTAAATGGCAAAGAAAATAAGAAATTTTTTTTAATTTTTTTAAAAATAAATTTTCGTTATCCTCGAAACAGCTTAATTTTCAGGGTATTATTGATGATAAAAAAACAGCCGCCAGCCATCGTTTTTTTCGACGAAGGCTGACGGCAGCACTTTTTTTGTTTTATTATTAATTTTTTGCGTTTGTTTTTCTAAGGTTTTTCTAAAAATCGGGCAAAAAAAAAGTAGTGGAGTATATCGGACTCGAACCGATCACCTCGACACTGCCAGTGTCGCGCTCTAGCCAGATGAGCTAATACCCCGCTATTTTTCGGCGACAAAGATAAGTGTTTTTCCGGATATTTAGCGTATATTTGCCCGAAAATTGAAGTAAAAACTTTTTTATGCCTCGCGAACGTATAATATTAGGCATCGACCCGGGCACGATAGTGATGGGTTACGGTGTGTTGCGCGTCATCGACAACAAACCTCAGATGGCGACGATGGGGGTGCTGGCGCTCAACAAGTTTGAAGACCATTACCTGCGCTTGCGCCGTATTTTCGAGCGTATGATTGCGCTTATTGAGGAATATCTGCCCGACGAGCTTGCCATCGAAGCGCCGTTTTTCGGCAAGAATGTGCAGAGTATGCTGAAGCTGGGCAGGGCGCAGGGGGCGGCGATCACGGCAGCCCTGAGCCGCGATATTCCGATATTCGAGTATGCCCCGCTCAAGATAAAAATGGCGCTGACGGGCAATGGCAAAGCATCGAAAGAGCAGGTTGCCGGTATGTTACAGCATATCCTGCATATCCCCGAAGAGAATATGCTGCCCCAGCTCGACGCGACCGACGGGCTTGCCGCCGCTTATTGTCATTACCTGCAGTCGAGCCGCCCGAAACGAGGAAAAGCCTATTCGGGCTGGAAAGATTTTATCGCGAAAAACCCCGAAAAAGTCAAAGCTTAACCGGTTAAACGATGCCCTGAGCCATCATCGCACGCGCTACTTTCATAAATCCTGCAACGTTGGCGCCTTTCACGTAATTGACGTAACCGTCTTCTTTTCCGTATTTTACGCACTGCTCGTGTATGCTGCGCATTATGCCGTGCAGGCGATTGTCAACCTCGTCGGCATCCCACGACAGGTGCATCGCGTTCTGGGTCATCTCAAGCCCCGACGTCGCCACTCCTCCGGCATTGACGGCTTTTCCGGGAGCATAAAGTGTCCGGTTGGCAATGAAATGATTGACAGCCTCTTCGGTGCAACCCATATTGGAAATTTCGGCTACGCAGACCACGCCATTGTCGGTCAGGCTGCGTGCGTCATTGCCATCAAGCTCATTTTGAGTGGCGCAGGGCAGGGCTATGTCAACTTTTTGTTCCCACGGACGCTTGCCGGCGAAGAATTTTGCGGATTTATATTTTTCGGCATACGGCTCAACGATATCTTCGCCCGAATCGCGCAGCTCAAGCATAAAGTCGATTTTATCGCCTGCTACGCCTTCGGGGTCGTGGATATAACCGTCGGGACCGGACAGAGTTACCACTTTGGCACCCAGCTCGTTAGCCTTCTGCACCGCGCCCCAGGCTACATTGCCGAATCCCGACACTGCAACGGTTTTGCCTTCGATGCCGATGCCGTGCGACTTAAGCATCTGATTGACAAAATACAAGCCGCCGAAACCCGTAGCTTCGGGACGCAGTATCGAGCCTCCAAACTCAAGCCCTTTGCCCGTCAGAGTGCCGGTATGCTCGCGCGTCAGCTTTTTGTACATCCCGTAAAGATAACCTACTTCGCGCGCTCCGACGCCGATATCTCCCGCAGGCACATCCATATCAGGTCCGATATTGCGCCACAGCTCAAGCATAAATGCCTGACAGAAACGCATAATTTCGGCATTGCTGCGTCCGCGAAAAGCAAAATCGGCGCCACCCTTAGCGCCTCCCATCGGCAGCGTCGTGAGCGCATTCTTGAATGTCTGCTCGAAGCCGAGAAACTTCAGTATCGAGAGGTTGACCGAAGGGTGAAAACGCAGTCCGCCCTTGTAAGGACCGATAGCATTATTAAACTGTACGCGATAGCCGAGGTTGACCTGCACCTCGCCGCGGTCGTCAACCCAAGGCACGCGAAACGCGATGACGCGGTCAGGCTCGACCAAACGCTCGATGATTTTAGCTTTCTCAAATTCGGGATGGCGGTTGTAAACCTCCTCGATCGAGAGCAGCACTTCGTGAACCGCTTGCAGGTACTCCTGCTCGCCCGGATGTTTGGCTTCAAGAGCCGAAATAATCGTTTTTGTATCCATATTTCAAAAATCAGTCATTAAATTTTCCGCAAAAATACTTTGTTTTTCGCGTCGAAACAAAAATTTTTCGTATTTTTGAGCAACTTTAGCAATTTGTCAAACAAAGGAGGCGCAAATGGACAAGATACAGCAGATAACGAAAGAGGCTTACAGAGACATCTCGTTCGACGATTTGATGAGCAAACGCATACATAATGTGCTGCTCGTCGCGACCAATTACGATGCCTTTATGCTCGAAGACGACGGCAGGGTCGAAGAGCAGATTTTCAACGAATATACGGCGCTGAATATGCGCCACCCACCGCGTTTTTCGCAGGTTACCAACGTCGATAAAGCGCTGGCAATGATGAAGAAAAACACTTTTGAGCTTATCATCGTGATGCCGAATATGGACGACAGCGATATTTTCGGCAGCTCGCGCCTGATTCGCGAACGTCATCCGCAAGTGCCGATTGTCGTACTTACGCCGTTTTCGAGAGAGATGTCGAAACGTATTGAAAATGAGGACACAAGCTCGGTTGATTATATTTTCAGCTGGCTTGGCAGCGCCGATGTGCTGCTGGCTATCATCAAACTTGTCGAAGACGATATGAATACAGCCGACGACAGCGAGATTGGCGTCCGCATCATACTTGTTGTCGAGGATTCGATGCGCTTCTATTCGTCCGTCCTGCCGATGCTGTACAAATATGTGCTCGAACAAAGCAACGAATTTTCTAAGGAAGCCCTGAACGCGCATCAGGCGATGCTGCGCAAACGCGGTCGTCCGAAGATCAAACTTGCGCGAAACTACGATGAAGCCGTGTCTTTTTTCGATAAATACAGCAATAATATCCTCGGCGTGATATCCGATTTCGGCTTTCCGAAAGACGGCAAAAACGACCCGATGGCAGGACGCGATTTTGTCAATTATATACGCCAGCCCGTTCCCGTTGAAATCGACAAAAAGACCACCGAAATGCGCATTTTACCTATACCTGTCATCCTCGAATCGTCGGAGTCGGCATGCGCAGCGATAGCCGCCGAACTCAATGCCTCGTTCGTTGACAAAAATTCCAAAACTTATCAGGAGGATATGCTGAAAACCGTGATGGAGCATTTCGGCTTCGGCGATTTTGTGATTTTTGACCCCGTAACCAACGATGAAATCGTCAGAATTAAAGATTTGAAAGACCTCCAGCAGAAGATTTTCGGTATTCCCGACGATGCGCTGAAATATCATCTGTCGCACGACCATTTTTCGCGGTTTTTCTATTCGCGTGCTATGTTTCCGCCCGCCAACCAGCTGAAAAAAATCGCCGTCGGATACTACAAAAATATGGACGAGGCGCGCCAGATAATCTTCGACGCCATAGTCAGATATCGACGGCTTAAAAATCTCGGCACGGTAGCCGACTATCATCCCGATCGCTTCGACCACTACAGCCATTTCGCTCGGCTGGGCGAAGGCTCGCTCGGCGGCAAAGGGCGCGGTCTGGCGTTTATCGACCTGATGACCAAGCGTTATCCCGCCCTCAACAACGAAGCGTTTCCTGTGCTTATCCCGAAAACCGTTGTGCTCTGCGCCGACATTTTCGACCGTTTTATGGATAGCAACAATCTGTATCCCATTGCATTAAGCGATGCGCCGGATGCCGAGATTTTTGAACGTTTCCAGAACTCTTTCCTGCCCGACACTCCGATTACCGACCTGCGTACCTTCTTCAATGTTGTTGACGGACCGCTTGCCATCCGCTCGTCGAGCCTGCTTGAAGATGCACATTATCAGCCATTTGCCGGCGTTTATTCCACTTATATGACGCCCAATCGGGACGACAAGGACGAGATGCTACACGTGGTCGGCAGCGCCATCAAGGGCGTGTATGCCTCGGTGTTCTATCAGGCAAGCAAAGCCTATATGAAAGCGACAAGCAACCGCGTTGACCGCGAAAAAATGGCTGTCGTATTGCAGGAAATCGTCGGCACACGGTTTGGCGACCGGTTCTATCCGCTGCTGAGCGGCGTCGCGCGTTCGCTTAACTACTATCCGGTCGGAAACGAGCAAATTCACGATGGAATCGCCAATATTGCGCTCGGACTGGGTAAATATATCGTCGATGGCGGCGTCGCTTTGCGCTTCTCGCCGCGCTGGGCACATCATATCATTCAGCTCAATTCGCCCGAAACGGCGCTACGCGATACGCAAACGCGGTTTTTCGCCCTCGACCTTGCCCGTCAATTCCGTAATGTCGAGCTGAACGACGACTTTAACCTGCTGAAGCTGAGCCTCAAAGATGCCGAAGCAGACGGCTCGCTGCCCTTTGTCGCTTCTACCTACGACGCACAAAACCAGTCGATTATCAGCGGGACGGAGACTGCGGGCAGGCGTATCATTTCGTTTGCCAACATACTTGAGCACGAGAAACTGCCACTTGCAACGACGCTCGACAAGCTGCTGAAAATCGGCGAGAAAGAGATGGGCGGACCTGTGGAAATCGAGTTTGCGGTTGACATTCCTGTTGCGTCGGATAAAAATGCCGCGTTTTATTTTCTGCAGATACGTCCGATTGTAAATTCCAGCGAATTCATCGGCGAAGACCTGTCGCTTATCCCGCGCACACAGACCTTGATTTACTCGTCGTCGGCGCTCGGAAATGGCGTTTCCACCGATGTAAGCGACATCGTTTATGTGCGTAAAAACGGCTTTAATCCCGCAAACAACGGGCTGATTGCCAAAGAAATAGAGCGCATAAACAGTCAATTTGACGGCGAGCGCAACTATATCCTTGCCGGACCCGGACGCTGGGGCAGCGAAGATCCGTGGCTCGGAATACCGGTGAAATGGACTCAAATCTGCAACGCGCGGCTGATTGTCGAGTGCAGCTACGAGAACTACCGCATCGAGCCAAGCCAAGGAACGCATTTCTTCCAGAACCTGACCTCGCACGGCGTCGGCTATTTCACGGTCAATTCGTCGTCGGACAGCGATTTTTTCAACGAAGAACGCCTCGAAAGCCTTAAAGAAAATATCGTAAGCGACAGCGGCGGCGTCCGTTGGCTGCATTTCGACACGCCGCTCAGAATAATGATCGACGGCAGGAAGAGCATTGGCGTCGTTGAAATCGTCGATTTGTAATTTTTTTGAAAGAAAAATCGCCAAAAATGTACGCCAAACAAAAATAATGTCGTAATATTGCATTCTTAAACCAATAAATTGTACCATTATATGGAAAAAAATGAACGTTTGAAATCGTTGGACGCTTTTCGCGGCTTCGATATGTGTTTCATTATGGGAATGGGCGGCTTGATCACTGCCATTTGCGCTCTTTTCCCTCAAAACGGAGTAACCGACTGGCTGGCAGGGCAAATGGAACATGTCCAATGGCATGGTCTGGCTATCGAGGATATGATTTTCCCGACATTTCTCTTTATCGCCGGCATCTCGTTTCCGTTTTCGATTGCCAATCAGAAAGCTCACGGAAAAACAACAGGTCAGATTTACGGTAAAATCGTCCGTCGCGGGCTGGTACTCGTGCTGCTTGGCGCGATATACAACGGCTTGCTGCGGCTGAATTTTCCCGATGTACGTTTTGCCAGCGTGCTGGGGCGTATCGGTCTGGCGTGGATGTTTGCCGCGTTGCTGTACGTTACCTTCAAGACGCGGGTGAACATCGCCGTGTCGGTCGTCATTCTTGTCGGCTACTGGCTTTTGATGTGGCTTGTGCCCCACTCGTCCGACCCGTATTCGTTTGACGACAATCTCGTTGGCGCAATAGACCGCGTTATCCTGCCCGGACGTCTGCACGAAAAGACTTTCGATCCCGAAGGGCTGTTCAGCACCATCCCTGCAATTGTTACGGCTCTGCTCGGTATGTTTACAGGTCAATTCGTCAAGCTGTCGTCCGAAAAATTCAGCGGCGACCGTAAAACGCTGTATATGACGATTGCGGGCGTAGCGCTGATAATCATCGGTTTCGCGTGGAGCTGCGCTTTTCCGATTAACAAGAAACTCTGGACCAGCACTTTCGTTTGCGCCGTAGCAGGCATTTCGCTCGTGGTTTTCGCGCTGTTCTATTACATTATCGACGTCAAAGGCAGCTCGCGATGGTCGTTTTTCTTCCGCGTCGTAGGAATGAACTCGATAACGATATATCTGGCACAGAGCATCATAGGATTTAATCACGCCAACAATTTTATCTTCAAAGGCATAGCCGACAAGCTGCCCGAAGCATGGGGACATCTCGTTCTCGCCGCCGGATATTTTGCCATCTGCTGGCTGTTCCTCTACTTCCTTTATAAAAAGAAGGTATTTTTGAAAGTTTGAAAATTTTACTACCTTTGCAACTGATTTTTAGTCGCAAAAACGAGCTATGTCAACGATTAATAAATTACAGATCAGGTTGCTGTCTTTTCCTAAAGACTTCACTTACAATGAATTGAAAGCGTTGCTTGAGTGGTATGGCTATGAGGAAATACAGGGCGCTGGTTCAAGAATTTGCTTTAGAAAAAAAGGTCATAAGATCAAACTGCATCGACCTCATCCGGGCAATGTCTTGAAAAAATATCAGTTGGATTTAATTGTTGACATGCTGATTAACAGAGGATTAATTCAAAAACAAAAATGATTATGCTGAATAATGTACTGACTTACAAGGGTTTTATAGGCTTTGTGCAGTTTTCTGCCGACGATAACGTTTTTTTTGGCAAAGTTGAAGGCATAGAAGACCTGATCACCTTTGAAGGCGAATCGGTTAAAGAACTCAAAGAGGCTTTTCAATACGTTATTGATGAGCACATTAAGGATTGCATCAAGGAAAATATCCCTTTAGAAAAAAGTTACAAGGGCAGTTTTAACGTTCGCTTAACTCCTGATTTACACCGTAAAGCAGCCATCACAGCCAAGCTGCGCGGGCGTACGCTCAATGCGTTTGTCAGGGAGTCGCTGGAAAAATCGCTGGAACTGGCATAATTTATCGTGGACGAAAACAACATACTACCTAAGCTAAACGAGCTGACAAGCCGTTACGAAGAGATCTCGACGCTGATAACCGACCCTTCGGTCATCGCCGACCGGAAGCGTTATGTCCGGCTGACGAAAGAATACAAAGAGATGGGCGA
>JAISTS010000060.1 GCA_031272455.1 Tannerella sp.
GAATGGACAGATATGGAATATGCGCTGCGCAACTGGGTGAATTTCTGCTGGACATCGGGCGATCTGATTGTCGAGCAGTTTATCCACGAAATAGATATGCTGTCGTGGTTCCTCGGCGAAAAACATCCCGTCCGCGCGGAAGCAACAGGCGGTCGTCAGCGCCGCGTCAATGGCGATATGTACGACTTTTTCAGCGTCGAATATGTATATGACGACGGACGCCGCGCACACTGCACCTCGCGTCAGATCGGCGGCTGCGACAACAGCTTCGGCGTATATCTCTATGGTACGAAGGGATACACGAACTGCTACGACAAGATATACAATCTCGACGGCTCGGTCGCATGGGAATATCAGCAGTCGGAAGGCGAAGACAACGACCGCCTGTCAGCCGCTTATATTCAGGAACATATCCGCCTCGTAACGGCAATTCGCACCAACAAACCGATAAACGACACCGAGCAGCACGTGCAGTCAACGCTGATAGCGATGATGGGACGCATCTCGGCATACACCGGAAAATTTGTTACATGGGACGAAATCATCGCGTCGAATATGAAGCTGGGACCCGAAACATTCGCTTTCGGACCGATCGAAGGCTTCTCGGAAACAATTCCGGTTGCGGGAACGGCGGCTGTTTAATTAAGAATTAAGACAAAAGATTAAAGACGACAGACAATATATAAAATCTAAATAAAATGGAACGAAGAACATTTATAAAAAGCACAATAGCGACGATGGGGGCGATGGCTGTCGGAAACACAGGATTCGCATCGCCGTCATTGGCATCCGCCGATGAAAAACAGGCATCCGGTCTGCGCCGCTCGATTATGTGGGGCACTATCGGACTGCAAGGCTCAATTCTCGAAAAATGCAAAGCAGTCAAGGCAGCCGGTTTCGACGGCGTAGAGCCAAACAGTCATACCAACCGGCAGGAAATGATTGACGCCATAAAGGCAGCCGGTCTCGTCGCGTCGAGCGTCTGCAACTCCAAGCACTGGGATCTGACCCTTTCGCACCCCGAAGTGGCTGTCCGTCAGCAAGGTATCGAAGCGATGATTGTAGCGATGGAAGATGCAAAAGCTTACGGCACCGACGCCGTACTCCTCGTACCCGGCGTAGTCAGCGACACGGTAGGCTACGACGAATGTTGGAAACGCTCGACCGAATGTATCCGCGAACTGCTGCCCGCCGCCGAAGAGATGAAAGTGAAAATATGCATCGAGAATGTCTGGAACAATTTCCTGCTCAGTCCGCTCGAAGCCGCGCGCTATGTTGACCAGTTCGAGAGCCGCTACGTCAAATTCTATTTCGACTGCGGCAACATCCTCAATTACGGCTTCCCCGACCAGTGGATAAAAATCCTCGGACACCGCATCGGACGCATCCATATCAAGGAATTTAGCAAGAAAAAAGCCGACACGACCGGCAAAAGCAGCGGCTTCGATGTGAAGCTGACCGAAGGCGACGTCCCCTGGGCGCCGGTCATCAAACAAATCCTGTCGAACTACGAAGGCGGCTGGCTGACAACAGAAATGGGAACAGGCGAAAGCGCCGACGGCTTGAAAGACCTGCTGCAACGTCTCGACAAAATCATCGCTATGGGCAACAAATAAACAATCAAATAACCTTTTAACAACTATGAAATATTTATTAGGATATGACATTGGCAGCTCGTCAGTAAAAGCCTGCTTGGTCGAAGCGGAAAGCGGTAAGATAGCCGCAGCCGATTTCTTCCCGAAAGAAGAGATGAAAATCACCGCCGTAAAAGCGGGCTGGGCTGAACAGGAACCTGCCGACTGGTGGGCGAACCTCAAATCGGCGCACAAGTCGGTAATGCAAAAAACAGGCGCACAAAGCTCGGACATCCTCGCCATCGGAATAACATATCAGATGCACGGTTTAGTGCTGACCGACAGGGACAAAAACGTACTGCGCCCAGCGATTATCTGGTGCGACAGCCGTGCCGTCCCTTATGGCGAAAAGGCTTTCAAGGCTATAGGTGCAGAAAAATGTCTCTCACAGATGCTCAATTCGCCCGGCAACTTCACTGCATCGAAACTTGCCTGGGTCAAGGACAACGAGCCGCAAGTGTTTGAACGCATCGAGCGGCTGATGCTTCCCGGTGATTATATAGGAATGAAGCTGACGGGCGACATCGTTACAACGGTCGAAGGACTGTCGGAAGGCATATTCTGGGATTTCAAGGCTAATGCGCTGTCGGACGACGTGATTAATTATTTCGGCATCCCGCGCAGTTTCTTTCCCGCGCTCAAGCCCGTTTTCGGTATTCAGGGCTACGTCTCATCCGAAGCAGCGCACGAACTGGGGCTGAAAGAAGGCACACCCGTAGCATATCGCGCAGGCGACCAGCCCAATAACGCACTATCGCTGAACGTATTCGAGCCGGGCGAAATAGCTTCGACAGCAGGCACGTCAGGCGTTGTCTATGGCATACTCGATCATCTCAACTACGACCCACGATCGCGTGTCAACACCTTCGCCCACGTCAATCATACTGCCGAAACGATGCGACTTGGCGTGCTGCTATGTATCAATGGTACAGGCATTTTAAATTCGTGGATGAAGCGCAATCTGGCTGTGGAAGGACTGTCGTACGATGAGATGAACGCGCTGGCGGCACAGTCGCCCATCGGCGCCAAAGGACTGTCGATCATCCCATTCGGAAACGGCGCCGAGCGTGTGCTGTGCAACGACGACATCAACTGCTCGATACACGGCATCAACTTCAATATCCACGATCGCAAAGACCTGCTACGCGCATCTCAGGAAGGCATAGTATTCTCGTTTGAATACGGTCTGGAGATAATGCGCGAAACGGGTATGGACATCCGCACCATCAAGGCGGGCTACGCGAATATGTTCCTCAGCCCCGTGTTTGCTCAGACGCTGGCTAACGTCAGCGGCGCAACGATAGAGCTGTACAACACCGACGGCGCAGCAGGCGCAGCCAAAGCCGCCGGCATCGGCACGGGCTATTACGCATCAAACCGCGAAGCCTTCGCCAGTCTTGAGAAACGTGCGACCGTCGAGCCTGACGCAGCCGACACCGCATCCTGCCGCGAAGCATATAATGTCTGGAAAAAAATCATACTGAGCCGAAAATAATCCGTACCTTTGCGCCCGCTATGGCAGAGATAGAAGTCAACAATATAACGAAGTCTTTCAAAGACGTACATGCTGTGCGGGGCATTTCGTTCGCCATCGAACGGGGCGAGTTTGTGGCGCTGCTCGGTCCCAACGGCGCGGGCAAAACTACGACGGTAGAGATGATGGAAGGCTTGCGCCATCCCGACAGCGGAACGATCCGGATACAGGGTAAAACATGGGCGCGACACGAGCATCAACTGCGGAAAATCATCGGACTGTCGCTTCAGGAGACCCGTTTCACCGAGAAACTGACCGTGCGCGAGACACTGCGTCTGTTTGCCAGCTTTTATGAGATGGGCGACGAGCGTGTTACGGAAGTGATCGCCCTGACGGGGCTTGAAGAGAAGCAACGGTCGCTGGTGGGAACGCTGTCGGGAGGGCAGAAACAGCGTCTGGCTCTGGCAACTTCGCTGCTCAATCATCCCCGGATACTGTTTCTCGACGAACCCACGACCGGACTTGACCCTCATTCGCGCCTCGACCTGTGGACGATCCTCAAAACGCTCAAAGAAGAGGGCGGCACAACCCTCATCCTCACCACACATTATATGGAAGAAGCCGAAACACTGTGCGACCGCATCATCATCATCGACGAAGGACGGATACTTCGCGAAGGCGACCTGCCGACGCTGCTGCGCGAAGGCGACGCCCGCAATCTCGACGAATTGTTTATTAAACTTACAGGCAAGCGACTGACGGATACATCAGGCTTGCTCCCGACATAAGCTATGAAACCGTTACAAAACAATCAACTCTACCGCCTCATCGTAGCATTTTTCCTTGAGACGATCCGCGAGCCTGAAAGCCTCTTCTGGGGAATGGTCTTTCCCGTGCTGATCTCCATCGGACTGGGGCTGGCATTCACCCAGAAAACGGAGTCGAAGTTCACCGTTATGTGCGTCGGGCAACATGCTACGCGGCTCGACTCGCTGCTCACGGTTTACGGCAAGCCGGATGCTAAGCACGACGCTTCGGTATGGCGTATCGAGAATCAAACGCTCGGCAATACCGTGTTCACCTTCCGCCGCAGCGATCGCCCAACCGCCATCATCGCACTGAAACGGGGCGAAGCAGACATCATCGTGGGCGATTCGCTCGGAGAGCTGCAATATCATTTCGACCCGTTCAACTCGCAGGGGCAGTTGGCATACACCAAGCTGGCGGCGTTAGTCAAATCGCCGGAGACGGCAGGGCGTACCGACGCGTCGATCTCGCCGCTCACGCTCAAGGGCGTCCGTTATATAGATTTCCTCGTCCCCGGACTGATAACTTACGGCATCATGACGTCGATCATGTGGGGATTGAGTTATACCATCATCGAACGGCGTTCACAAAAGCTCCTGCGGCGTATGGTAGCCACGCCTATGTACAAGCCGAATATGATCATCTCGATGATGTCTGTTCGCCTGCTGATGAACATCATCGACGCGCTTATCCTCATCGTCGCCGCCCGCCTGATCTTCGACGTCAGGATACAGGGCAACATCGGCGCCCTGGCAACACTCTTCCTCGCCGGTAACATAGCCTTCACCGGTATCGCAGTGCTCATCTCCGCCCGCACATCGAAGATCGAAGTAGGCAACGGCTGGATCAACGCCGTACAGATGCCGATGCTCATCCTGTCGGGCGTCTTCTTCAGCTATCATAACTTCCCCGAATGGAGTCTCGGCTTCATCAGGATGCTCCCGTTGACGGCGCTCACCGACGGCTTCCGCAGTATCTTCAACGAAGGCGCGGGGTTTGTAGAGATACTGATGCCCTCGGCTGTGCTGACTGCTTTCGGCGTAGCGCTTTTCTCGCTCGGAATGAAACTTTTTAAATGGTATTGATATGGCAGAAAACCTGATTATCCCCGCCGACGCAACCAAAGCGCAACAGTATGAAGCGCTGCTGCCGCAAATTGCTGCACTGACGGCAGGCGAGCCTGACCTGATTGCTAACTTGTCAAACATCGCCGCCGCGCTCAAGCAGGCGTTCGGTTTCTTCTGGGTCGGATTCTATCTTGTGAAAGACGGCAGCCTTGTGCTGGGACCTTTTCAGGGTCCGATAGCCTGCACCCGCATAGCTTACGGACGCGGCGTATGCGGAACGGCATGGAAAGAACGGCGTACACTGATTGTCCCCGATGTGGAGCAGTTCCCCGGACATATAGCTTGCAGCTCAGCGTCGAAATCCGAAATCGTCGTTCCTATCTTCGACGGCGACAACGTCATCGGCGTACTCGATATCGACAGCGATGCGCTTAATGACTTTGATGACGTGGATGCTAAGTGGCTTGAGAAGATCGTTATGCTTATATAACATCACGAGGGATTGAGTTTAGAACGATTCTAAATTACACCACTTATAACAAAATTGTTATAAAATAATTTGGGGAACAAAAAAACAATCTGCACCTTTGCACCGTACAAAGGTGCTTGGAGATGAAGACATCAGAGTTTCTCAGAAAAGCTGCCAATATCGGCTGTTATTTTGTCTTTCACGGAAAGGAACATGACGTATGGTATAGCCCTGTTACACAAGTATATTTCAGGGTGTCGCGTCATAAGAGCCAAGAACTGAAAGGCGGAACACTTAACGGTATGCTGAAAGATGCGGGACTGAAATAGTGCATTTGTGCGAAACTAATAATGAGCTGAAAATGAAACTAAAAGCGATTATCGAACGATGGGATGACGGGACTTACAGCATCTATGTTTCCAATGCAAAAAAGCATAACCTTAATGCGCAGGGAAAAACGGTAGATGAGGCAAGGCGGAATTTGCAGGCAGCTGTTGACGATTACGTACAGATGTACTCTTCTATGGGCAAACCTGTACCTCGCGAGATAAGCAACCCCGAATTTGATTACCATTACGATTTGGCATCTTTTTTCAATTACTTTGATTACCTGAATATATCTGCCCTCGCACGCAAAGCGCATATCAACGCATCATTAATGCGTCAATATAAGACTCGACGGGCTTTTGCATCCGAACAACAGTCCAAACGGATACAGGGCGCCATAAACATACTGGGCAAAGAAATGGCGGCGGCTCAGCTTTGAACCACACTGCGGATTTCGATTCCTTCCGGCGCATCAATTACCGTCCGACATCCCGGCGGGACGGTGATGTCCAAATCCAGCTTGCCGTCTTTCAGCTCCCAATGTACCGTTACGACGCCATAAGGCGTGTCCTTAGTTACTTTTGCCCATGTTATGCCCTTGGGTATCTGTGGACTGATGCGTATTTCACGATAGCCCGGAGCATCCTCGACGGGCTGTATGCCGCCGACAGCCTGATAAAACCACGACCCGATGCCATTGTAGCAGTTGTGCAGACGGCTACGCTCACCGTTCCAGTGCTCCCACGTAGCCGTACCGCCATTGTCGAGCATATAAAGATAGCCCGGATAATCGCGTTTCTTCAGCATATTATACACAAAATCGGGCTGACGGTTCTTCACCGCCCATTCCACCAAAACAGGGATACCTACCAGACCGGTTGACAGATGTCCGGCATACAGATTTTCCGTGCGCTCGAAAAGACTTTTGGTTACCGCCGGTATCAGCACATAGGGAGTAACGCCGACCAGCATAGGATAGATATTGTCGATCTGCGTGCCTGTGGCATAAATGCTCGAATCGGCGCGATAGAACGTCGCCTGTATCTTTGCGTCGAGCACCGCCTTACGTTCGGCATAGCCTTTTGCCTCGTCGTCCTTACCAAGCAGGCGGGCTATTTTTTCGAGCAGGATATAACACTCGCTGATGACGCAGTTATCCACCAAATCAATACTTGCGGGGTCGGTCTGGTTGATACCCGTGGGCGTCGCCCAGTCGCCAAGATACCATCCGCGATAGTCCGTATCGGGCCATCGTTTCAGCAGTCCGTCAACCGTATATGCGTCAACATACTTCAGCCAGTGCTTCATCACAGGATAATATTTGGCGAGAATGTCGGCGTCGCCATAATTCAGGTAAGTCTGCCACGGAGCGGTAACGATAAACGCACACCAGTACGGACCGCCGCCTGCGGAATAGGGATTGGGCGCGGTGTGAGGCAGTCCGCCGTCGTCGCGGATACAGTCTTCCCACGCATTAAGCCAGTTGGCATAGAGCGGGGCAAGGTTGAACATTGTCTGCGCCGTAACCGTCGAAGCGTGCCCGTCGCCGCCATAGCCGAGTCGCTCAATATGTGTGCAGTCAACGAGATAACCGCCGAGGCTCAGGTTGCGCAACGTGCGCTGTACCATATTATGTATAGCGTTGAGGTCGGGGTCTGAACATTCAAACGACGACAGCCCGCTGTAGCCCGTCTGAATGGCATATCCGGTGATGTCGTCGAGCGAGGGCGCCGATGCTATGCCGGATATACTGATATACTGGAAGCAATGATAATTGAAGCGGTTGCAAAACGTCTCCTGTTCCTTTCCGGCAGCTTTCGCTTTGGCTATATAAAAATCGCGTTGACGCTGGTTGGCAAGCGAGCCGTCGGGATTGAAATGGTCGCCGTATTTGAGCGATACTTCATTCCCCTGCGCAAGGTTATGAAAACGTATCGACGCCCATCCGGTGAACACCTTGCCCATATCGACAAGCCACGCGCCATCGCCAATTTGGGTGATTTTCACCGGCTTGATATTTTCGGTAACGACATTGCCTTCGACCATTTGAGGCGATACGGTATGCGACGGAATATCGACCTGCTCCACTTCGCTCCATTGCAGCCGGTCAAGCGCGGCGGTTGACAGGTCGTTCAGCACCGAGCCATCAACACGCTCGCCGCCGAAATCGCCGTAGTTCCAGCGTCCGAGCGTCGAGTAACCGCTCTCGGCACACTGCCAGCTCTTGTCGGTATGCAGGATATTTGTCCATCCGCCGTCAGCCTTGACCGAGAGAACGGCTTTGACCACCGGACCGTCGTAAGCCACGCCCGGCAGTCCGTTGCTGTACCATCCGCTGCCTGTCCATATTACGAGGTCGTTGTCGCCGCGCCGCAGATATGGCGCAAGGTCGTAGGTTACGTACAGCGAGCGTTTGTTAAACTGTGCCACAGCAGGCGCAAGCACACGGTCGCCAACTTTCTCTCCGTTGAGCCATACTTCGTGATAGCCCAGCGAGTTGACATACAGCAACGCCTCGCCCGACTGCCAGTCGAACCGATGACGCAACAGCGGACTGGGTATGCCGTTTTCGCCATCAGACCCGACGGGTGGGGCTGCGATATACTGCGCTTCGTTCAATTCGCCGACGGTCAGTCCTGATCCAAAACGTGTGGCAGCGCTCCAGCCCGACGCCCTGTCGGCAGCGTCCCAGATGCGCACTTTCCAATATACTAACTTATTGCCCGACAGCGCCGAGCCGCCGTATCTGACAGTCGTCTGATTGTCCGACAGCGTCTTGCCCGAATCCCACAGGTCGGCAACGCCCTCGCGAAGCAACGACCGCTCGGTAGCGACAAGAATTTGATACGCCGTCTGACGCAGGTCAGCATCACCGGCGGGCAACTTCCACGCCAGCACAGGCTCCGCAGCGTCAACACTCAACGGCTCGGTTAAAAACTCGCACCGGAGGTCAACCGGCGCCTTCACTTGCTGCTGCGAACAGGCAGTCAACAAACAGCTTAACAGCATAAAAACAGTGGCTCTTTTCATCTCTTCATTCAGTTATCGACGGCAAAGATAGTAGTTTTTTTGAAAATCCAAGAGCAGGTGGGGAAAATTTTGACAGTCGACAAAAAAATGCAGAAAAAAACTGAGAAAAAATGTTGCGAGCCAAAAACTTTCTCTATCTTTGTCGTCGATTCCGTGAAGTCCGATTTTCGGCAACGAAATGCAGGGCGGGCGCGGGAACGATACAACAAATCGATAAAAATGGCATTAATTCTTCAATATGACGATACGCGGTTGTGCGAAGCGTTTGAGACGATCGCAAACTCTGACCAAGCGAGTGATTACATTCGTGAGATAGCCTTGTTGGTCGTCAAAGACGGTCTGACACGCGAGGCTGTTCAGGGTGTTTTAGCCGGCTATGGACTGAGAATCGGCAACATCAGGAATGAACTCTTGGACGTGCTCATCGCGTATGCCAATTATGTCCTCGAAGACAATCTTATAACGGAAAAAGAACAGCGTAATTTCGGCTTTCTCAAACTGATATTCGGAATACGTGAAGGCGATTTTTATAAGCATAAATTGCCTGAAATAAAGGCGATTATAGCCAAACAAGCCGAAAAGATATACAGCGACAACACCGTTTCGGAAACAGAAGCCCTGCACGGCGTTAACTTGCAGGAAATGTTCGATTTGAGTTATGCGCAATTTGACCAAATCAAAGCAGACGAAGTCGAAAAGGCGCTTGACAGAGGCGCCAATTTCCTTGACCTTGATACAGCGAATGTAAAACTTTTAAAATCAAAATAATATGA
>JAISTS010000069.1 GCA_031272455.1 Tannerella sp.
CGAAGATGGCGTAATACGTTGTGTTAGTGGTGTAAACCGTTGTCGGGTCGAACACGAACCTTTGCGACAGGTCGTTGATATTGGCGTCTTCGGACAGATACCATCCGATGAACGACAGCATGCCGTAATAGCCCGGATTGGGCGCCGACGGCTCGTAGGCGAGATGCCCCTCGCTGTCAGCCGTAACCTGCAAATAGGTCGTCCAGCCCGTCTCGGGCGCCTGCGCGGGTACGAGAAACGTAACCGTCTGGGCGAAAATCGAATTGCCTGCGAGCAACAGGCTCAAAAACAGAAAAAACCAACTTTTGCGAAACTTTCCGCAGAGTGATGATGATTGTAAAAAAACAGATTCTCTCTTTCTCATATAAAAATATAATTACATTAATAACAAACAATCCTATAGTGAAATACGGCAGCAAAGTTCGTCCGTTTTTCTAATATGGTTGCTTGCTTTTTGCGCGGAAAATGCTAATAAAATTTTATGCAAATCGCGGCATTTTGGGATTTTTTGCCGAATATTTTTGCACAATACGCAAAACAGGCTTCATCGAGCCGCGTTTTGCATATTGATGATAATTAATGAATTAGGGTTAAATTTTAATAATTGTCGTGTGAGGTTTTTTCGTTTTTCACTAATGTTAAATCAGCGATTTGAGAACGAGTACGGCATATCGTCTTTTCCGATGCCGCGCGTACGTTCGGGCGTCTCGCTCATACGATAATCCATCACTCCGCCTTTTTGCAAATCGTTGTGCCGGACGAAGTTCTTTGTATAAGGCACGCCGTTCAGCATCAGCGATTTAATATAGACATTGCGTTCGCTGTTGTCCGGTGCGTTTATCGTCATCCTGTTGCCGTTGGCGAATGTCAGCGTCGCTTTCTTAAACAGCGGAGCGCCAAGCACATACTCGTCCGTTCCGGGGCATACGGGATAAAAACCGAGCGCCGAAAAGACATACCAAGCCGAGGTCTGACCGTTGTCCTCATCGCCGCAATAGCCGTCGGGCGTCGCCTGATACATCTGATCCATAACGCGACGCAGCCAGTACTGAGCTTTCCACGGTTCGGCAGCGTAGTTGTACAGATAAATCATGTGCTGAACAGGCTGATTGCCATGCGCATAGTTGCCCATATTCATTACCTGCATCTCGCGTATCTCGTGGATGACCTGACCGTAATAGCTGTCGTCGAACAGCGGCGGAACAGTGAAAACCGAATCGAGCATAGTAACGAACTGTTTGCGTCCGCCCATCAGGTCGATCAGCCCCTGCGGGTCGTGGAAAACCGACCAAGTGTAATGCCAACTGTTGCCTTCGGTAAAGGCGTCGCCCCATTTCAGCGGCGAGAATGGCGCTTGGAACGTGCCATCGCTGTTGCGTCCGCGCATCAGCGAACTCTCTTTGTCGAACAGGTTTTTGTAGTTCATCGCCCGTTTTGCGAAGAGGTCGATCTCTGCCTGCGGACGCTTTAATTCCTTGGCTATCCGATAAATACACCAGTCGTTATAGGCATATTCGAGCGTCCGTGCAGCGTTCTCGTTGATTTTCACGTCGTAAGGAACATATCCCAGACGGTTGTAATATTCGTATCCGAGGCGACCGGTAGAATGGACTGTCGGATGGACATTCTCGGTGGCGTTGAGCAGCCCTTTGTACATCGTTTCGACGTCGTCAACGCGCACTCCTTTCAAATAAGCATCCACGAGTATCGAGGCTGAATTGTTGCCAACCATACAGTCGCGATGTCCGGGGCTTGCCCATTCGGGATAAAATCCGCTCTCTTTGTAGGCATTGACAAGCCCTTCCTGCATCTCTTTGTTCATTTCGGGATACATCAGGTTGAGGAAGGGGAACAGGCAGCGGAACGTGTCCCAAAAGCCGGTGTCGGTAAACATAAAACCGGGCAAAACTTTTCCGTTGTAGGGACTGTAATGCACGATATTTCCTTGAGCGTCAATCTCATAAAACTTGCGGGGAAAGAGCAGCGAACGATACAGGCACGAATAAAATGTGCGCATCTGGCTGTCTGTTCCACCTTCGACGGCAATACGTCCGAGCGTCTTGTTCCATTCCGCCTTGCCTTCCGATGAAATCTCGTCAAAGCTCTTATTTCCAAGCTCTTTGATATTGATTTCGGCTTGAGCTTCGCTGATGAACGACGAGGCGACGCGCGCATGCACCGTCTCGCCCTTTTTCGTGGCGAATTTCAGCGCGAGAATAACGTGATAATTGCTGACATCTTCGTTAAGACGCTGATTGTCAAGCGGCTTAAGTTCGCCTTCGCGCCCCTCTTTCACATAAAACCGGTACGACGCAATTTTCTTGTCGAGCCTGACGACGAAATAATTCTTGAAATTGTCGGGCACTCCGCCTGAATTGCGCGTGGAGTAGCCGCTGATAGTTTGTCCGTCTGCCGAAATGCGTATCGACGAGCCGCGGTCGAAGGCGTCAATCAGCACGGCGCTGTTGTCGTTTTCAGGGAAAGTGAAACGGAAAATCGCGGCGCGTTCGGTAGGCGTGATTTCTGTAACCACGTCGTGTTCAGCCAGATAGACACGATAATAATACGGCTTGGAAATCTCCGCCTTATGCGAAAACCAGCTCGCGCGGCTGTCTTCGTCAACCTTGACATCGCCCGTAACAGGCATTATCGAAAATTGTCCGTAGTCGTTAATCCACGGGCTGGGCTGATGCGTTTGCTTGAAACCGCGGATCTTGTTCTCGGTGTAAACATAAGTCCATCCATTGCCCATTTTTCCCGTTTGAGGCGTCCAGAAGTTCATTCCCCACGGGCGGGCAATGGCGGGATAGGTGTTTCCTGTTGACAGGGCGAAAACAGACTGCGACCCGACAAGCGGATTGACGTATTCTACCGCGTCAAATGTCTCTGCCATAGCCTGTTCAATGGCTAAAACAGAAAAAATCGTGATACAAATTGAGATTGCTTTTTTCATCGTAATTTTACTTAATTTTATATTGATATTACTTAATTCTAAATTTCACATTTTTAATAGTTCCAAATCTTCCAAGCCTCAAGCGCTTGCAGTTCAAGCATTTGACTGCCATTGACGGTTTTTGCGCCAAAACTCTTGCCTTTTTTCAAAAATTGCGTCTCGGCGGGATTATAGATCAGGTCGAAAAGCAGATGTTCGTTTGTCAGCGCCGAATAGGGCAGGGAAGGGCTTTCGTCGGTATGCGGAAACATTCCGAGCGGCGTGGTATTGACAATAACCGTATGCTGTTTAATTATTTGCGGCGTGATTTCGTCGTAAGTGAGCGTGTCGTTCCGTTTGCTGCGCGAAACGAAGGTCGGCTCGACAGCCAGCTGCTTCAATCCGTGGAATACGGCTTTTGACGCGCCTCCGGTGCCGAGAATCAGCGCTTTGCGGTGCGATGGCTTCAAAAACGGGCGCAGCGACTCGCTAAAACCGGCAATATCGCTGTTAAATCCTTTTAGTTTCAGCGAATCGTCTCTGCGTATGAATTTTATCACGTTGACGGCGCCAATCTGCTCAGCCTCGTTGTCAAGCTCGTCGAGCAGCGCGATGACCTGCGTCTTGTAGGGTATCGTAACGTTCAATCCGCACAAGTCGGGATTGTCGCGAACAATGTCGGTCAGCATACATATATCGCTGATTTCAAAGTTAATATAGTCAGCGTCAATGCCTTCGTCGCCGAACTTCCTGCGAAAAAATCCCCGCGAAAACGAATGTCCGAGCGGGAAACCAATCAAACCGTATTTCTTCATAAAAGGCTGCAAAAATAATCTGTAGCAAAAATATTTTCTACAAAGATAGGGCGTTTTTTCGGGAAAACAAAATCGACATTCAAAAAAAAATATCCGCAAATTTTTGAAAATCGTAAAAAAAGCAGTAATTTTGTCAGTAAATTTGAAAATAATGAGTAGGATCGGATGTTTTTTTATAGTTATATTGCTGTGTATCAATGCCGGAGCCTTATCTTCGCAGCAAAACACGGCAACGAGGCAGGTCGTAGCTTCGACCGGACAGGACGGTGATATTTTCTATCACACTGTCGAGCGCGGGCAAACGGTTTACTCTCTTAGCGTTATGTATGGCGTCAGCGAAGAGGATATTTACAACCTCAATCCGGGCAGTCGCGAAGTGATTAAGGCGGGCGAAATCCTGAAAATTCCGCAAAGAAACACCGCAGAACAAGCGGAGAATAATGGCGAAGTGTTTCTGTTTCATACAATTGCGCAAGGCGAGACCCTTTATGGCGTTTCGCGCAAATACGGCGTGTCCGTAAACGATATTTCCGAAGCAAACCAAGGTTTGACGCCCCAAAGTTTCGCCGCCGGAAAAACTATCCGCATCCCTTCAATGAAAATCAGCACAGTGCCCGAAACTACTACCAAGGTTGTTGTTAAAGAGCTGGAATACAAGATAAAACGGAAAGAAACGATGTACAGCCTCTGCCGTAAATTCAACGTTACTTCCGAAGAATTGCTCGAACATAACCCGCAACTGAAATCGGGCGTAAAATCAGGAATGACAATAAAAATACCGGTCAAAACCGAAGAAGTCGTTACTGAGTCTGCGGCGCCAAAAGAATTGGACATCAACGAGTTGATTAAATATCGCGAAGAAGTGCGCAAAACCGATGTTGCACGTATAGGCTTACTGCTGCCGCTGTTCGAGGGCAACTCCACGACGCCTTTTGACATCCGCGTAGTCGAGTTTTACGAGGGCTTTCTGATGGCTGTCGATAGCCTGCGCAACTCCGGTATGTCAGTCGAGTTGTTCGTTTACGACATCGGCAACGACGTGCGCAAAACGCGGGAAGCGCTCAGTAACAATGAGTTGCAGTCTGTGCATCTGCTTGTGGGCGGTATGACAAACGAACAAATTGCTCTGATTGCCAATTTTGCCAAGGAACACGAGATAAATTATGCGGTGCCGTTTTCGTCGAAATGCGAACAGATTACGATGAGCAATCCTTATGTGTTTCAGGTAGTTGCCTCGCTGCAAAATCTTTATTCATACGCGACGCCGCGTATCCGAACTATGTTTGCCAACCACCGGATTATACTGCTGAAAACTCCGGAAACGGCTGATAAGCAGCAATTTATCAACGTCTTAAAAGCCGAACTCAGCGATAATGGAGTCCCCTATACCGAGCTGACTTATAAAGAACAGACATTTTCTGCTGATTTACAGGCTCTTTTGACTGATAAATCGCCGAATGTGATTATCCCCGTCTCAAGTTCGATGGAGGCGCTGCTCAAAATTAAAGGCACTTTGCGAAGCATTGTCGAGACAAAACCTGAATATACGGTTACGCTATTCGGACATCCCGAATGGCAAAACTACCTCAATTTCAACCAGATACTCGAAGACTTTTATATCCTGAACGCTCGAATTTATACGCCCTCGTTCATCAATATGCTCTCGCCTCAGGCTAAAACGTTTAGCAGTCGCTACAAAGCGCTGTATCACAAACCGTTGGCAACAAACTCGCCGAAATTTTCCGTTCTCGGTTTCGACCTCGGCGTCTATTTTTTGACTGCCATTCGGCTCTATGGCTCTGAATTTGAGGATTATATCTCGCAAATCAGATACAACAGTCTGCAAACGGGATTTCGCTTCGAGCGCGTAAACAACTGGGGCGGATTTTTTAACACCAACCTTTATATCGTCGGTTTCAATAAGACTGATTATTCAATAACACGCGAATGATGAAGGGGAAAATTCGTTGTTTAACAGGCTTGTTTATTCTTGTCAGCCAGATGTTTACGCTTGCTGTGGCGCAAAACGGTTTCAGTCGCGAATGGGCTGTCGGCGTGTCGGCAGGAATGGATTTTGCCAGAACATCGTTTTCGCCAAAGGTGCAACAAAGTATGTATCAGGGACTTGCTGGCGGACTGACCTTGCGATGGATAACTGAAAAAAATCTCGGACTGCAACTCGAACTGAACTACAAACAGCAGGGCTGGAAAGAGAATTTTGAAGCGATGGACGACGGGCAGGACTATTCGGGATATTATTATCGCCGACGGATGAATTATATTGATATTCCGTTTCTTACACATATTTACTTTGGCGATGACAATTTCCGTTTTTTCGTCAATCTCGGTCCGCAGGCTGGATTTCTGCTCGGTGAGAAAACCGAGGAAAACCTGAACGGCATCGAGCCGCAACGTGTTAATGCACAGCATACTATGCCGGCAGAAAAATCGTTTGAATGGGGTATTGGCGGCGGTCCGGGCATCGAACTGCGTACCAAAGCAGGCTCGTTCCTGCTCGAAGGACGTTACTATTATGCCCTGAGCGACTTTTATCCCACCCGCCGCAAAGACATTTTCGGCAAAGCATCGGCGCAGGTCATCACCGTCAAATTGGCATATTTGGTCAGGTTCAGGTGAATTTTTCTAAGCAAACATCAGAATGATAACTTGCGCCGTCAGTACGCGTAGGAACATCGTCAGCGGATAGACGGTTGCATAACTGACAGCCGGAGCGTCGTTGCCTGCCGTAGCGTTTGAATAAGCCAGCGCGGGCGGGTCGGTAGTGCTTCCGGCAAGCAATCCCATCAGCGTGAAATAGTTAAGTTTGCAGAACTTACGTGCGATGAAGCCGATAATAAGCAGCGGAATGGTCGTGATAATAAATCCGTAGCCTATCCACGCAAGTCCGCCGCGATGCAGTATCGTGTCGGCAAATCCGTCGCCCGCACCTATACCGACACAGGCAAGAAAGACGGTGATGCCTATCTCGCGCAGCATCAGGTTGGCGCTCATCGTGGTGTATGTTACCAGTTTATATTTATATCCGAAGCGGCTGACAAGAATAGCTATTATCAGCGGACCGCCTGCAAGACCGAGTTTTACGGGTTGCGGAATGCCCGGAACGGCAAACGGAATACTGCCGACGATTATTCCCAGCGCTATGCCGAGGAAGATGGGTACAAGATTAGGCTCGTTCAGCCGTTTCATCGAGTTGCCCAGCACCGTCTCGACATTGGCGATTGCCGATTCTGTGCCGACGACATTGACGCGGTCGCCCACCTGCAATGTCAGATGCGGCGATGCTACGAGGTCAACTCCCGAACGGTTGATGCGTGTGATGTTGATGCCATAGAGCTTGCGCAGTTTCAGTTCGCCCAGCTGCTTGCCGTTCAGGTTCGACTTCGTAACCAAAATGCGTCGGCTTACAAACTGGCTTTCGGGGCGTATCCACTGTTTGCGTTCCATCGGCAGCTCTTCGCCTACAAGCGTCTTAACAAATTCGGCGTCGTTTTCCGTCGTAATGGCAAAGATGCGGTCGTTTTCGTTGAGCACCGTTTCGGCATCTGCCATCTCGATATGTTCGTTACCGGCATACCAGATACGCGAGATGACAAAATCGTGCGGGGCGATCAGCGTTGACAGTTCGCTTACGGATTTTCCGAAAATAGCGGGATTTTTGACCGTCAGGGATATAGGACGCGCTTCGTTGGCGTGAGTATTGTCTTCGGCTTCCATACGCTCGGTTTCGCGGTCGAGCTTTATCCCGAACATAAATCGTACGCAGATAATAGCAAGAATAATCCCTGCAACGCCAAGCGGATAAGCGACGGCATAGCCTGTTGCTATCGAATTGTCTGTTACGCCGTGCATATCGAAATAAGCCTGTTGCGCCGCTCCCAGACCCGGTGTGTTCGTTACCGCGCCCGACAGTATGCCTACCATAGTCGTAACGGGCAGTCCGGTGATATAATGCAGCGCCAAAGTGATGACGACGCCGAGAAAAACGACGCCCGTAGCCAGCATATTCAGCGTCATCCCGCCTTTGCGAAACGATGCAAAAAAGCCCGGTCCGACCTGCATACCGATAGAATAGACGAACAGTATCAGCCCAAACTCCTTGAAGAAATGAAGCACTTCGGCATTGACCCTGAATCCGAAATGTCCGAACAGAATACCGGCAAAGAGCACGAAAGTGATACCCAGCGAGACGCCTCCAATCTTGGCTTTTCCCGAAACAATCCCAAGCGAAATGACTACCGACAGCAGCAGCACCGAATGAGCGACCCCGTCGCCATACAGCAATTCTTTTATCCAGTCCATATTAATTTTTCAAAAAATCAGGCGGCAAAGATAGCGTCTTTTTATTTTAGTTTTTAACTTTGCAGCGTTAAAATTTGAAATAAAACGATATGAAATTAATCTGCAAGCAATTTTTTGCCGCACTGACAGTCCTGTGTCTTACGTCGTTACAGCTGTCGGCGCAAAGCCGTACGGTCGAAATTCGTACTACAGCAGGCGTGATGAAGTTTGTGCTCTACGACGATACGCCCAACCACGCTCAGACTTTTACCCGTCGAGCCGGTCAGGGTCTTTACGACGGGACGCTCTTCACGCGCGTCATTCCGCAGTTTATGATACAGGGCGGCTCGCCAAGTTCGCGCAACGCCGCTCCGGGCGCACGTACAGGCTTTGGCGACCCTTCGGCAGAAATTATGCCCGAATTTGTTGCCGCTCATTTCAATAAAAAAGGCGTTCTGGCGGCACCACGCCAGGATGTCAGCCAAAACCCGAACAAGAAATCCGATATGTCGCAGTTCTTTATCGTTCAGGGCAAGGTTTATACCTCCGGTCAGCTCGACACGCTGGAGATGGTCGCCAACAATAAAATTCGCAAACGCGGAATGGAACTGTTCTATCAGCCGATAAAAGCCCTGATGGACTCGCTTATTCAGGTTGATAAACAGGCATATAACAGTAAGGTCGTGGAGATTAACGCCAGCATCGACTCGCTGATACTTGCCACGCCCGGACACCGCTATTTCACGCCCGAAGAGCGCGAAGCCTATACCACCGTGGGCGGCTCGCCCCATCTCGACGGCGAATATACGGTTTACGGCGAGATGACCGAAGGCTTTGACATCATCGACGCCATAGCTGCCGAGCCGCGCGACCAGTACGACCGTCCGAAACGCGACGTCAAGATTATCAGTATTAGGGTAGGGCAGCCGTAATTATGCGGAATAAAAAAATAATTCCTACCTTTGTCGCTATGAAACGATGGCAATTTGTGTTCGTTACTGTAATGATGTGTGCGTCAATGCTTTCGGCTCAAAATCGGAGCAGCAGGTCGGGACGCGGCGGTTTTTCGTTGTCCAATCTCTCGGCGTCGCAACAGGTTGACAGCGTATATGCCACAGCCGACAGCGCCGCCGGAACGAGCCTGATAACAGCCTATCATCTTTCGGAGCTTGGCAACAGGACAGTGGCGCCGATGGATACCGACAGGCTGAACACGGGACGCAGCACCCTGCCCGACGGTCGCCGTTTTGTCGCCTACACGGGCAATGTCGGTTCGCCGACGCAAAGCCGTATCTTCAGCGAACGAGCCGAAAGTCGCGATTTTATCTTTGCCGACCCTTACGATGCCGTGATTATCACTCCGCAAAACGGACTTTTCTACGATACCAAAGTGCCATATACCAACGTGTTATACACTCGCGGCGGGAGTTCAGACCGTATGGAAGAGCAGTTTAAGGTGATGATGACCAGCAATTTCGGCAAGAAAATCAATTTCGGCGGCGATTTCGATTATGTTTACGCACGCGGGTTCTATAATTCAAACGGAAATAAAATCATTAATTACCGTCTGTTTGGCAGTTATCGTTCAGATCGTTACGAAGCCAACGCCCATCTGCGCAACTTCAATATCGTCAGCAGCGAAAACGGCGGTTTGACAAACGACCGCTATGTTACTCATCCCGACGAGTTTGCCGACGGCAAGCGCAAAGTTGACACCCGCTCGTTTCCTACATTGCTGTCGAGCACGTGGAACCGCGTTCGCGGTGGCGATTTTTTTCTTACGCATCGTTACAATCTCGGCTTTTACCGTCCGCTGACAGCCGACGAAATTTCGCGACGCGACAAGCGTGAAGCGGAACGTGAACGCGAGCTTGCCGAAGCAAGAGAGCAGGAAGAGGCTGAACGACAACGCAAACCCCAACAATCAGAGCAACAGCAGCCCACGCCTCAACCGGAAGAGCCGGACGACGATATTCACGCCGACGAAGTGTTTGTGCCGGTCTCAAGTATCTTTCATTCAATAGAATACGAAGACAACCGCAGGCGGTTTACCTCAAACTATGCGATGGCAGACTCTTGCTATCCTGCATACAACGGCTTGGCGGGTCAGCTGCCTAACGACACGGCGTCGGCATGGCGGCTGCGCAATACCGTCGGGCTGTCGATGCGCGAAGGCTTTCAGGACTGGGCGAAGTTCGGACTTGCGGTGTTTGCGACGTTTGAAAATCGGCGTTTCAACTATATGGGCGACAGCATCACCGGCGCCCACAGCGACAGCGAATTTTCGACATTCATAGGCGGAGAAATATCGAAACAGCGGGGCAGCATCCTGACTTACAATGCGTTTGGCGAGCTGTGTATCGCAGGCAAAGACCTCGGCGAGTTCAGGCTCAAGGGCGACATTCGCACGCGGTTTCGGCTGCTTGGCGAAGACGCATCGCTCGAAGCTAACGGTTTCATCCGCAATGTCCGTCCGGCTTATTTCCAGCAGCATTACTACGGCAGATATTTTGCGTGGGACAGCCAACTGAAAATGACACAGCACGTTAAGGTCGAAGGCGCGGCGACTGTCGAACGGACGCGCACACGCATTGCCGCAGGCGTCGAAAGCATACAAAACTACACCTATTTCGGAAAAAGCGGGCTGCCGGAACAGTTTGGCGGCAATATACGTGTCGTTACGGCGCGTTTGCAGCAGGATTTCAGGTACAAGGCTCTCGGCTGGGACAACGAGCTGGTGTATCAGCTGAGCAGCGAAACCGAAGCTTTGCCCTTGCCGCAACTGTGCGCCTACACCAATCTGTACGCCGCATTTAAGCTGTTCGATGTGTTGAGCATTCAGCTCGGCGCCGAAGCCAACTATTTCACTTCGTATTATTCGCCATATTATGAGCCTGCTACACAGCAGTTTGTCAATCAGGACGCAATGAAAATCGGCAACTATCCGCTTGTCAACGGCTATGCCAATTTCCACCTCAAACAGGCGCGATTTTTCGTAATGGCATACAACCTGAGCAGCCTTTTCATCGACCATCCCGAATATTTCTCGATGCCGCACTATCCGCTCAACCCGATGTACGTCAAGATGGGCATTTCCGTAATGTTTAATAATTAAATGTAAGGCGATGTTTTCACGTAAATTACTGATACTGTATATCATCCTGCTGGCGATGGCTATCTGCATGATGCTGGTGCTGGTCTATTTCAAGCCTGTACCGATGCCTGTGCGCGATTACGACGAGATACGGGCGGAAGGCGTTCTGCGCATCGTAACCGAGTATGACAGAACGGGTTATCATCTGACCGACGAAGGCATCGAAGGCTTCCAGTATGCACTTTGCAGCGAAATTGCGCGGCTGTCGGGAATAGAGACGCTGATGTTTCTCGAAATGAACCTCGAAACAAGTTTTTACGGTCTGGAAACCAATCAGTACGACATCGTAGCGCGAAACATACCCATTACCAGCGAATTGAAGGAACGCTACCGTTTTCTCGACCCTATTGTGCTCAACCGCTTGGTTTTGGTGCAGCGCACTGCCGCCGCGAATAACGGCGTCGAACCGCTGCGCGACCAGCTCGTACTGGCGCACAAGACACTCTACGTACCCAAAGATTCGCCCGCCAGACTGCGCATACGCCATCTTTGCCGCGAAATCGGCGACACGATTTATACCATCGAAGATCCGCTCTATTCGTCTGAACAGCTGTGCATTATGGTCGCACGTGGCGATATTGAATTTGCCGTATGCGATATGCAGACCGCGCGGCTGGCACAACAGCAGATGCCCGATATCGACATCTCAACCGATATTGGTTTCACCCAGCTGCAATCGTGGGCGGTGCGCAAAAATGCTATTACGCTGGCTGATAGCCTGAATGTATGGCTCAAACAGCTTCGCGATAGCGGCAAATTGGACGAAATACACGAAAAATTCTATCACGCTCAATAAATAATTGGCTGATAATCAAATAATTAAAAAATAATTTCATTTTTTTGTTAAATTTTTATCAAAAAATATTTGGAAATACTAAAATATTATTTCTATATTTGCAAAACTAAATCGAAATGTTTTTTATATTTTTTTAATTAATTAATTTATAATAGTTTACAATTATGGCAGAAGAAAAAGACGTTCAGGACAACAAAATTTATGCGATACTCGCATATTTCGGACCATTATTTTTAGTGCCGTTGCTGGCAGCGAAAAACTCCCCGTTCGCTAAATTCCACACTAATCAGGGAATTATCCTGTTTATCTTGTGGTTAGCAGTATGGATTCTTTCGTTGATAGTGCTTGCAATTTCGTGGAGATTGTACATCATCATTCAGATCCTTTATCTGGGAAT
>JAISTS010000076.1 GCA_031272455.1 Tannerella sp.
AGAGCTGAGCCATCTGCGCCAAGTCGTTAAGCCGTCGAGCGAGCGCGATGCCTTGCTCCGCATACTCCTGAGTGCGCACCATATCTGTCTGCCTGAAAGCCTGCGCGGTAGAATCGCTAAGGGCTTTCAGCGTTTGGACGTCGGAGTTTGCGCCCTCTTTGTTAACCACCTGAATATCAGGAGATTGGGGGGGGCAGCTGAAGCCAACCGACAGAGCAATGACAAGGCAAAAGCCAAAGCGACAAAAGTATTTCTCCATAGCAGCATAAAAGTTGTTGTTAATGATAAACGACGTTAATTGACTGCAAACATACGCATATTTTTAGAATTAATCGTACATTTTAACTGAAAAAATTTTTTTTCGTTTTTTTCGTCTTCGTAAAATTAAGTATTGACAAGCTGTCTTAACTGAAAAATTAAATACAAATATAGTCCGTTTTCAGAATAAAAGCAGTACATTTGCGGCAAAAACAGATATGATGGAAAACGAACAGTTCGACGACTTGCGACCGTACTATGATGTGGAGATCAATGCGGCGATGCATCGCATCATTGCGAATGAGTTTTTTCCTGCGCTGTCGGGCTATGTCTTTCCGGGCAGGGATATTGAGGACGTGAGGCGTATGCTTCGCGACATCCGTACTATCGACGATTTTCAGCTGCAAGTGATGAAAGCCGTTAACGAGCAGGTCATCAGCCGCAGCATCGGCAGTTTTACGTTCGAGGGCTTGGATAGCTTGGACAACAGCCGCCGTTATCTTTTTGTCTCCAATCATCGCGATATTATGCTCGACGCCACGCTGTTGCAGTATGCCCTCTATCAGTCGGGACTTCGCACGTCGGAAATCACTTTTGGCAGCAACCTGATGAGTTCGCAGTTAGCCATTGACATCGGCAAGTCGAACAAGATGTTCAAAGTCATCCGCGGCGGCAACATCAAAGATTTCTATACCAATTCGTTACGGCTATCGGAGTATATCCGTTACACGATAACCCGCAAGCGCGAGTCGGTATGGATAGCTCAGCGCAACGGGCGTACCAAAGACGGCATTGACGCCACCGATCAGGCGCTCGTCAAGATGTTTTATATGAGCGCTCAGGGCGATCCTGTTCGCGCTTTGGCGGAGCTTAACATTGTGCCGGTGTCGATTTCGTATCAATGGGAATCGTGCGACCTGCTGAAGGCGATGGAGCTGTATGTCTCGCGCACGGAAAAATACGTCAAACAGCCCGGCGAAGACCTTCACAGCATATTGACGGGCATTATTCAGCAAAAAGGCGATGTGCATATTTCCGTAGGAAAGCTGTTGACCGAAGATGTGCTTGCGTCGTTAAGCGACTTGCCCGGCAACAAGTTTAACCGTCAGGTGGCGCAATGGCTCGACAGCGAAATTATCCGCAACTATCGCCTGACGTGCAACAACTATATCGCTGCCGATATGCTTGCGGGCAACGACACTTACGCCGACCGCTATACGGCTGACGAAAAAGCGGCTTTTGTCGCTCATCTGACGCGCCTCGACACCGTTTCCATTCCCGACAAAGACGAGCTGCGCGAGATTTTTCTTGGCATTTACGCCAATCCCGTCGCTACAAAGGTGAAGCAATAAGCGCTCCGATCAATCGCCTCCGCCGAGCGCACGGTACAAATCTATCACCGCCTGCGCCTTTTCGAGCTTGTCGTTGACGGCGGCGAGACGTGCGCTCAGGTAGTTCTGCTGCGCGGTCAGCACTTCGAGATAGGTTGCTTCGCCGGCGGTGAGCAGCTCCTGAGTGTAATCGACGGATTTATTCAGCGATTCGAGCTGATTTGCCCTGTATGAGGTTTTTTCGAGCGCCTTATCGTAGGTAAACAGCACATCCGACACTTCGGCGGCGGCTGTCAACACCGTTTTGCTGAAGCTGAGCAGCGCCTCTTCTTCCTGAGCTTTAGTGATTTTGACCTGTGCCCGCAGCTGATTGCCTGCAAATATCGGTTGCGTCAAGCCTCCAATAATGTTTGCCAGCAGGTTTTCGGGCTTGAAAAAGTCGGTCAGCGTCGGTGCGCCAAATCCTACGAACGAGCCGGAATTGAGTGTCAGCGAGGGGTAGAGCGCAGCCTGAGCAGCGTTGCGCAGTTCAAAAGCTGCACGAAACTGCAATTCAGCCGATCGGACATCGGGGCGCAGGGCGAGCATCTGAGCCGGAACGCCGTGTGGCAGTGGAGCGTCGGGAGCTGTCCAAGCATCCAACGAACGGCGTTCGATAGCGCCCGGCTTGCGTCCGAGCAGCACGGAGAGGGCATTTTCAAGTTTATGTATCGACACTTCGAGATTGAGCGCCGACACCTGTGTCGAAGCCAGCAGTGCGCGGCTCTGTTCCACGGCGGCGGCGTTGAGCAGTCCTGCATCCATCATCGCCTGCATCGACTCGGAGCTTTTGCCGAGCAGTTCGACCGTCGCACGCGAGATGCGCAGTTGCTCGTCGAGCGCCATCAGGGTGTAGTACGACGAGGCGATATTTGAGATTAGCGATGTCCTGATAAGGCGTTTATACTCGATGCTGCCCAGATATTGAGCCATACGAGCACGTGAAACGCGGTTGAGCTTGCCCCACAAATCGACTTCCCACTGTGCGGCGACGCCCAGCCGATATTGCGTACTGCCGATATCAAAAGCCTCGTTACCGCTTGTGCGCGAATGTGTTACCTGTCCCGAAAGGCTTGCCGTCGGTAGCCATGCGGCGCGGGCGACACTGAGCGTTGCTTCAGCTTCGCTTATGCGCAAATATGCTGTTTGCAGGTCGAAATTGGCTTCCAAGCCTTCGCGGATAAGGTTTTGCAGATAAGTGTCGGTGAAATAATCGTCCCACGGCAGGCTGGCGACGGTCGTTGTGTCGCCGCGGTTGAAATCGGTGCGGTAAAGGTTTGCCGTATCCGTTTCGGGCGAAGCATATTTGTTCATCACCTGACACGACGACAGCCCCGTCGTAGCTATAATGCCGATAACCACCATATTAACCAATCCCGATTTCGAGAATCGCTCTTGCATCAGCTGGAAAATGATATACAGTGATGGCACGACAAGGATACCGATGACGGTACCTATCAACATACCTCCGATAGCCGAGATGCCGATCGAGCGATTGCCGATGGCGCCTGCTCCCGAAGCGAGGGCGAGCGGCATCAAACCGAATATCAGCGCAAACGAGGTCATCAGGATAGGACGCAGACGGGCTGTAGCGCCGCTGACTGCCGCCTCGACGATGCTCATTCCCTGTCGCCGTCGCTGCACGGCATATTCCACAATCAGGATAGCATTTTTCGACAGCATACCGATCAGCATTATCAGCGAAATCTGTACGTAGATATTGTTCACGATGCCCGTTCCGAGCAGTTTTCCGAAGTAGATAAAAATATACACTCCGGCTAAACCGATTGGCAATGAGAATATTACCGCCAACGGGATGATATAGCTTTCGTAGAGGGCGGCGAGCAACAGATAGACAAAAATAAGGCAGAGGGCGAGGATGATATACGTTTGCTGTCCGCTTTTCACTTCTTCGCGCGTCATACCCGAATAGTCGTAGGTGAAGTTGTCGGGCAGTACGTTTTTTGCCACTTCATCTATAGCCCGCAGAACATCGCCTGTGGCATAGCCGTCGAGCGAATTTGCCGTGATATTTATTGTCATTGACGAATACATATTGAATCGGCTCAAGGTTTGCGGAGCGGTAATGTCGCTTATCGTAATAAATTCCGTTATCGGAGCCATTTTGCCGCTTGAGGTACGCACGAAATAGCCGTTCAGGTCGTTGAGCCGTTCGCGATATTCGGGCGCCGCCTGCACCATCACGCGATACTGTTTGCCGTAGAGGTTAAAGTCGGATACGTACATACTGCCCACGTAGGCTTGCAGGGTGCTCATCACCTGTCCGAGCGTCAGCCCTGCCTCCTTGATTTTCGGGATATTAGCCTCGATCAGTTTTTGCGGGAAATTGGGGTTGAATGTAGTAAGCGCCGTCATCACTTCGGGACGCTGATTCATAGCGGCAAGAAATTGATTTGTAACGTCATAGAAATGCAAAATATCGCCTCCGGTGCGGTCTTGCATCTGCATCTCGACGCCATTGCTCAAGCCGAAACCTTGCAGCGTCGGCGTGCCCATAAATATGAATGTAGCGTCTTTGATATGCGCTGTTTTCTCTTTCAGGATGGCGGCTACTTCGGCTGTTGTGATTTTGCGTTTGTTCCACGGGTCCATTTTTATCTGGATAGTGGCGTAAGAGCTGCCCTGTCCGCTCATAAAATTGACGCCGGTGAGCGACGATACGTGTTTGACGTGCTCTATGCTTTTGGCTATCTCCGACACTTCAAAGACGATTTCCTGAGTGCGGGCGAGAGACGAGCCGGGCGCCAGAGTAACCATTCCGTTCACTCCGCCGCTGTCTTCCTGCGGGACGAAGCCCGACGGGATGATGCTCATCAGCGAGAACAGCAGCACGGTCATCGTCAAAATCAGCGTTACCGTTATCCAGCGATGTCCGCGTTTGCCGAGGAACACCAGCGATTTGCGGTATTTTTCCGTCGTCATCTCAAACAATATGTTGAATGTGAAAGCTATGCGCTTGAAAATATTGCGATCCGTGCTTTCTGCCGGCTTATGACTTTTCAGGAAGATGGCGCAGAGAGCCGGACTGAGTGTCAAGGCATTAACAGCAGAAATGAGGATAGCGACGGCAAGCGTCAGACCGAACTGTTTGAAAAACACGCCCGATGTACCGCCGATAAAACTGATGGGAATGAAGACCGCCGACATCACCAGCGTAATCGAGATTATGGCGGGCGCGATCTCCTGCATCGCCGTCAGAGATGCTTCACGGGCATTTTTCATTCCGGCGTCGAGCTTGGCGTGTACAGCCTCGACCACAACTATGGCATCGTCAACCACAATACCGATTGCCAACACTAATGCAAACAGCGTCAGCAGGTTAACCGAAAAACCGAACAGCTGGAGGAAGAAAAACGTACCGATGATGGCTACCGGAACGGCTATTGCCGGAATGAGCGTCGAACGGAAATTCTGAAGGAAAATAAGCACCACGAAGAAGACAAGTATAAACGCCTCAATAAGAGTGTGCAGCACTTTTTCTATGGATGCGTCGAGAAATTCGTTGGCGTCAGAGACATAAATGATTTTCAGTCCGGGCGGGAAATTGGCTTCAGCCTCTTTCAACCGCGCCTTGATATTATTGATAACTTCCTGAGCGTTAGAGCCTGCCGTCTGGTTGATGCCTATCGTTACCGATTCGTTGCCGTCAACTTTCGATACGACGTTGTAGTTGAGCGCCCCGAGTTCGACATTAGCCACATCGCGCAGGCGCAAAATCTGCCCGTCGATAGCGCGGATGACGATATTTTCGTATTCCTCAACCGATTTCAGGCGTCCGGTATATTTCAGTGTGTATTGAAAACTCTGTTGGCTTTCCTGTCCCAGCTCGCCCGGCGCTCCTTCGATATTTTGTTCCTGTAAGGCGGCGACAACTTCCTGTGTAGTAAGGTAGTAAGCTGCCAGCGCCTCGGGCTTAAGCCATATACGCATCGAATAGTCGCGCGCTCCGTAAACATTGGCGTCGCCCACACCCATAACGCGCTTGATAGGCGGCAGGATATGGATATTGGCGTAGTTCTGGAGGAAAGTCTGGTCGTATTCGGGGTTGTCCGTAGTGAAGTTAATTGTCAGGATAGTAGAGCTTTGCTGCTTGCGCACCGTTACGCCGATTTGCGTTACTTCCTGCGGCAGTCGCGGCGTGGCGCGGGCGACCTGATTCTGCACGTTCACGGCGGCAATATCGGGATTGATGCCTTTTTCAAAGTAAACGGTGATGCTTGCGCTGCCGGTGTTCGACGCCGTCGAAGTCATATACGTCATTCCCTCGACGCCGTTAATCTGCTCTTCAAGCGGTATGACGACGGAATTCATCACCACGTCGGCATTGGCGCCGGGGTACGAAGCCGAGACACGCACCGTCGGCGGCGCTATGTTGGGATATTGTTCGACCGGCAGCATCATCAGCCCGATGATACCCAGAACCACAATCAGAATAGAGATGACCGTTGATAAAACAGGACGGTCTATGAATGTCTTTAGCATACTCAGTCAGTTAATTGTCAGTTTTTATTTTCGTTCCGTCGGTCAGTGTCGCCACTCCGCTCGCCACTATGCGCTCGCCCGTTTTCAATCCAGAATGAACGATATATTGCTGTCCGTCGGGCGTCGGGGTTACTTCGATTATCCGCTGTCGGGCAACGCCGTCTTCGACAACATAAACGAGCGTTTTGTTCTGCTGCGCGAAAGTCGCCCGCTGCGGGATGAGTATCACATCGACGTAAGTTTCGGGTATTGAGACTTTTCCGCTTGTTCCGCTACGCAGCATCCCTTCGTCGTTCGTAAATTCGGCACGGAAATTGGCTGTGCCTGTCGTTATGTCAACGACGCCTGTTATCGTCTCTATCCTGCCTTTATGCGGATATACTGTGCCGTCGGCAAGGGTCAGCGTTACCGCGGGTGCATTTTTCAGTTTGTCAGCCTGCGCAGCGCCATCAAGTCCTTGCAGAAATTCGGCTAACTGCTTTTCGTTCAGCGAGAAATATGCAAAAACGGTGGAGGTATTGGCTACCGTAGTCAGTACGTTCTGGTTGTTCACGAGGCTGCCTTTACGGTAGGTTATCGCGCCGACATGACCGTTGACGGGACTTGTAACGTTGGTCCACGAGAGCGTCGCCTGCGCGTTTTTCAGCTGTGCCTTAGCCTGTTCGCCTGCTGCTACGGCTGCGTCGTATGCGTTTTGATAGGCTTCGAGCTGTACGGCGCTGATAATGCCTTTTTCAGCCAGCGGCGACATACGGCTAACGTTCAACTTAGCCGTGGCAATCTGCGCTTCTGCCGAAGTAACAGCCGCCTGCGCTGTCGTAACCGCCTGCTCAGCCTGCGGCGAATTGATTTTGAAAAGCGTCTGCCCCTGCTTCACCACCGAGCCTTCGTCGATATAAATATTTTCTATAAACCCGTCAATGCGTGGACGAATCTCAATATCTTCGCGACCGCGTATCGTTACCGGATAATTGGTAACCAGCTCTGTCGTACCGACCGAAACCGTTTCAACGGGATAATCCTGCGCAGCATCGCCGCCACCGCCTTTTTGTTGTCCACACGAAAACACTGTCAGCGACGCCAGAGCCGCTGCTAAAAAGTTAATATTTTTCATTTCTTTAATTAAAATATATATATTCCTTTAATTTAGACTAATAATCATTCAAAAGGTTTAAATTAGCTTTTCTTTAAAATGTAACACTAAACCATTTATTGCGCTGCAAATATACGTTTTTTTTATTATTTGCCTGCAAAATTAAGGCTTTTAAACAGAATTTAGCGTAAAAAAAGAAAAAATTAATCGAGAAAACGAACAAAATCCGGCGCTGTAAGTGAAAAAATATCTACTTTTGTTGCCAAATAATAATTAACGCAAAATGAAAACCAAGTTATTTATCGGTATCACGCTTATAGCAAGCGTTTTATCCTGTTCGCAAAAGAAAAGCGGAACGGCGACAACGGATTCGTCAGCCGCCCGGACTGCACTGCCCGAAGTGCTGCAAAATCATTCCGAAAAGGAGGCGTTCACGGCGCTGACCGGCAGCGATGCCAAACCCATCGCGCTGTTCAACGGCAAAAATCTGTCGGGATGGTATATCTTTACTCAGCAGTACGGACCGGATAATGATGTTGAAAATCAGTTCCTTATCGAAGACGGCGTGTTGCATCTCGACGGTCAGCCGATGGGCTATGTCTGTACGCGCAATTCGTATGGCAACTATTATCTGAAAGTCGTCTTTCGCTGGGGCGAGAAGAAATATCCGCCGCGCGAAGACCACGTGCGCGACAGCGGCGTGCTCTATCATATCCCCGACACGGTGTCTAACAAGCTGTGGCCCATTGCTGTCGAATATCAGATACAGGAAGGCGATTGCGGCGATTACTGGCTGATAGGCACTACGGGCGACTCGCCGAACGCTCAGGAATCGACGCCGGGACGGTTTATCCGCACGGCTAACTACGAAAATCCCGCAGGCGAATGGAATACCGTCGAGATAATCTGCTACGACAACAAGTCGGAACACTACCTCAACGGTCATCTCGTCAATCAGGCGAGCAATCTTAACGTGTCCGAAGGGAAAATCCTCCTCCAGCTCGAAGGCGCCGAGATTTTCTATCAGACGGTTGAGATGTGGAAGCTGAAATAAAACGGTCTGTCGGTCAGGCTTTTCGGCAAACAAGAATTGTATGCCCCGCTCCAAGCCCGTCGTGGATTTTCTCGACGTGCAAGCCTGCCGTTTCGACGCAGCGTATCATATCTGCGGAATGATACATCTTGCTGTTGCCATTAGCTAAAGCGGTGAAGTACAGGCTTATCTGCGTCAGGCAATAGGCGGCGGATTCAAAACGCTGCCTATCCCAGAATGTTTCCATTATGTACAGCCGCGTCGATGTCGCCATTGATGCCGCCGCGCGCGTGAGGATACTGATAACTTCGTTTTCGGAAAAGCAGTCGAGAAACTGGCTCATCCATATAGCATCGAAGTCGGTTGGGAACTTTGCCGCGCTGTCGAGCAGGTCTGTCGCGTAGCCGTCGATGCGTTCGGCGCCTTCAAGTCCGGCTGTTTGCCGTTTCATAAGCTCCAGCTGCTGAGGCAAATCCATAATCGTAACCTTCACTTCGCTGTTGTGAGCGACGCATTGCAGCGCCCAGCGTCCGGTGTTGCCGCCGACGTCGAGCAGACGGCGCGTCGTGTCGGCAAAGACAATCTCCAGCGCCTCGCGAAACGAGCGGTCGGAGTAGTAATGATCGAAACCAAACCAGCTGTCCTGCACCTCGTCGGGCAGTTGCGACAGCCCCTCGTAGATGGTATGCCAGTTGCCGAAGACCTTCAATCCTTCGGGTTTGCCGTTCAGCAGCGCCTCTTCGAGATTGAACATACCGAGATAGTTAACATCGTGATTGAAAGCCATATCGACCTTGGCTATCGGGTCGTTGAGCAGAAACCAGCCGGCTTTCGAGGCGGTGAAACGGTCGCCGTCAACAAGCACGGTGCCTGCCGTCAGCGACGATTCGAGCAAGACCTGAGCCGCATACCGCGACAAGCCACAGCGCTCAGCTACTTCGCTGATTGTCAGCCCCTCTTTCGAGTCGAGCAGATGCTGTAAAATGCCAAACTTGACCATCAGTCGCGATACCTGAAAGACTATCGGTCCGAAAGTAATCTCGTGAGCCAGCCGTTGCGCTTCGAGAGCAGACATTCGTTCGGCGGTGTATCTCTTTTCTAATGCAGGAAACAGTTCCATTTAAAGTTTGTTAATGGATTTTGATAATTTTCAGGCGACAAAATTATACATTTTTTTCGGAATAGCAATCGCCAAAGGCATCGACATCATTTTTTTCACCTGCAATCCAGAGGACGTCGTCTTTTTCGAGCACAAGGTCGGCAGTGAAATTGCTGATTGAATGTCCGTTGCGGTCGATGCCGATTATCATACACTCAGCGCGTTCGCGTGTGTTGAGTTCGCGGACAGTTTTACCGACGAGCGGCGACTGAGCTTCGATGACATAGTTCGAAAGGACGATGTTGTGCATGGCTTCGTCTTCCTGCTCGCCATCGACCTGGAATTGCGCGATGCGGTTGAGGCATTTCTGTATCTCTTCGTCCGACCCTACAACTACCAATTTATCAAACGGATAAAGCCTGACGTTGCCGTCGGGGATGTTGATTTTTTTCGATCCTCGTATGACGGATACGACGTTTACACCTGCCACTTGCTTGAAATTGATCTCTTTAAGTGATTTGCCAACGCTGGGCGACTGTTGCGAGACGGTGATTTCTTCAACGTGTATGTCTTTGTCGAGCAGGTCTTTGACGGTTTTTTTCTGTACGGTGGTCATCCGTTCTTCCATTCGTTCTTTGCGGTTCAGGTTTTCGATGAAGATCTGTTCCATGCGCCGCGACTGTTTTTTTACGGCTTGCGACCATGTTATCAGGATGACAACAAACATAGATATGACAAACAGGACGGCTGTTGCGTTGGGGAAGAGCGGCGAGAGGACAATCAGCACGAGAAATATGCAGATGAGGTATCGCGATATGAGGAGCATGGTCAAGCCTGTCCGGTTGAGACTGTTGTCCGACCAGAGCTTTTTAAATTCCGGCGATTTGTTTTTTCTCACTACCAAAGCCCGCATAAAGGGCGCCATGAAAAGGATGGTTACTACGGCAACGAGTAGCCGTCCCCAGATAGATGGCAATTCCTGCAATACCCACGGACGGAAGAATTGCGCCGAGAGAAAAACGATTGACAGACAGATAAGAAGATATGTAACCACCACGCTGATAACATTTTTTAGCAGCGTATTCCATTCCGATTTCCGATTGACGGTTGTGCCGTAGCCTTCGGCTGAATAGCCTTTCAAGAGCCGATTCCATTTCGCAGGGATGCGTTTTTCGAGATAGCCGTAAACGGGTATGGCAGCTTTGATGCAGTAGGGCGTGCCGAAAGTGGTGAGCGTCGATACGGCAACGATGACCGGATAGAGAAATTTGTCGATGACGCCGAGGCTGGCGCCAAGCGTGGCTATGATAAACGAAAATTCACCGATCTGCGAGAGGCAAAATCCCGACTGTATGGCAACTTTCAGGCTTTGCCCCGACGCCGAGACGCCCAACGTGGAGAAAACAATCATTCCGATGACGACCACCGCGCTGATAAGCAGTATGACGCCGATGTATTCGACGATGATGGCAGGGTCGATCATCATTCCTACGGAGACGAAAAAGACTGCCCCGAAGAGGTTTTTGAGCGGTTCGACAAGATGTTCTATTCGTTTCATCTCGACGGTTTCTGCCAGTATGGAACCCATCACAAATGCGCCGAGGGCTGCCGAAAAGCCTACATTAGAAGCAAACAGTACCATCCCAAGGCACAATCCGATGACAATGACAAGGAGCGTTTCGTTGTTAAGATATTTCTGAAAGCGTTTCAGAATGGACGGGATAAGATAAATCCCGCCTATGAACCAAATAAGCAGGAAAACGCCGAGCACAACAAGGTTTTGTACGAGTTCAAGTCCTTTAAACTGGCGGCTGACTGCAAAAGTGGAAAGGATAACCATCATCAAGATGGCGACAAGGTCTTCGACTATGAGCATGGCAAAGACGATGTTGGCAAATTTCTGCTTTTGCATCCCCATATCGGTCAGCGTCTTGATGATAATCGTTGTTGACGACATCGAAATCATGCTACCCAGAAAGATGCAGTCCATTGTTGACCAGCCCAGCAGATGCCCTACGAGATAACCAATTGCCATCATCGACCCCATCGTGATGACGGTGGCTATCGACGCCGAACCGCCAACGGTGATAAGCTTGCGGAAACTAAATTCCAAACCCAGCGCGAAGAGCAGGAATATCACGCCGATATCTGCCCAAATACTTATGTTGACAGCGTCGCCTACGGAAGGGAAAAATACGAAATTCGGACCTGCAAGAAATCCCGCAACTATATATCCCAGCACTACCGGCTGCTTAAGCCACTTAAACAGAATAGTAACCGCCCCCGCCGTTATCAGGATAAGGGCGAGGTCGTGAATAAGAGGCGGCAAATGTCCCATATATGCGCTCCTGTCAGAATTTCACTATCTTAGTATCGCCTGAGAACGAGCTGAAATATGCCGTAGCATCCTTCAGATAGAGTATCAGCGTCTTGTCGTCGTCGGCTGAGTACATACTTTTCAGTTCGGGATACTTGTCGAGCACGAATTGCTTTGCCACCTTGCGCTCGTCAGCCACAGCCGTAGCCTCTATCCGCACCCAAGTGTTTTCGGTGAGGTTGAGGGCGCAAATCTCGATTTTCGGGTTCTTCTTCAGCTCCTGAGCAATGCGCTTCTGCTTGCTCGTCTGGATGTAAAGCCGATTCTCGTAAATCACCACCGTGCCAAACGGACGGACACGTGGCTGATTGCCCTCGGTCGTGGCAATAAAGTAATGACCGCACTTCTTGACAAACTCATAGACATCGTTCATTGTCGTCGGATCTTTTTGTTGCGCCTTTACCGAAAAAGCAGCAAAAAAAATCATTAACAGCAAAAAAGTTTTCTTCATAACAAATTCGTTTTTAGTCAGTTTAAAAATCATAGTAATCGCGATGCAAAAGTAAGAATAAATTTGCAAAGTCAGAGACATTTTTCAGAAAAGTTGTAATATTTGCCGTCAGCAGCCCCTTCCGAAAAAAATTCTTAACTCATTCATCACTTAACAATTGTTTTCGTTATAGTTGTGCCGACTTTTACGATGTAATTATCTGATAATCAATCAATTAAAACAGCGACAGCAGCATCTCTTCGATAGCGACGCGGATGCTGCGGTTTTTGCCGGAGAAGTTGTTGATCATCAGGGCGATGGCATACTGTTTGCCGTTCGTTTCGATATAGCCGGCGTAGCACTGCACCCCTGTCATACTGCCGCTTTTCAGACGACTGCCGGCGAGCTTGGTGCGCATCAGAAACGTCCTGACGGTGCCGTCGTAGCCAGCACGTGGCAGCGAATTTAGATAGGTCGCGCTGTTTTTCGATTCTTTCGCCATATATATGTGCATATCGCAGAGGAAGTTAGCCGTCGCTTTGTCGGACGCCGCCAAGCCGCTGCCGTCGTAGAGCGTCAACAGCGAAACATCCACTCCCCTACCCTGCCAAAACTCCGCGACGACCTTCACCCCGCGCTCAAACGACGAGATAACTTCCTCAGGTTTAGGGCTGTAGCGCAGTCCAAGCGTCTTTATCAGCGCGTCGGCAAACATATTATGGCTCACGTTGTTGACAACCCTGATTATATCGCTCAGCGGCGGCGAGGTGGTCGTTGTCAACGTCGTACGCCCGCTATCGTTCCATTCGCCGCTCTCTTTCATCATACGGCAGTTGGTGGCTTTGCCCTTGACCGTAATGCCATTATTTTCAAGACTTTTCAGGAAATACTGCGCTGCGGCAAGAGGCGGGTCGGGTATGTCGCCTTCGATCTTGATTTGCTCACGGTTGGGACGCACGACGCCGTAGAGATAGCGCTCGTCGGAGTAGGGAAAGCCGGTGATATAAAAACTGTCGGCTTCTATCGGTTTGGTTGTCAGATAATTGAAGAATTTTATCCGGCTCATCTCCGGCGATGTATGATCCAAAGTCGGACGGCTCCCCGCAGCACCCGAATTGACATACAGCGCAAACATATTATCGAAAATATTTATGCCGTAACTGCCTTGACCATAATTACTTCCGAGGTCTTCGCGCAGCCATTTCATCGAAACGCCTTCGGTGTCGAAAATGCTCTCGTCGGCGATGATATTGCCGTTGATCGTCGCGATGCCCGCCGCCCTGACCGCCGCCACCCAAAGACGGATAATGCTGTCGCCCGCCGACTTAAATTCAGCCGAACAGGTCGTGGGATCGCCGCTGCCGCGAATGTAAATATTGCCGTTCAAGACAGCATTAGCGATTTTGCCATCGTACTGGATTACAGTCTCGTAGCGATAGTCAGCGCCCAGGATTTCGAGCGCAGTAGCCGTAGTTACGGTTTTGGCGACCGACGCCGGAGTGAGCTTGCGCCCCGCGTCGTAGCTGTACAGCGTCGCACCCGTGCCGACCTCCTTTGCCAAAAACGCAACAGAAGCGCCCTGCAAGGCTTGCCGATGCATAAAACGGCGGAGCGCTAACGGCATTTTCGCGTCGTCCTGAGCATACATCCCGCAACACAGTGCCGCAAAAATCACACATAGCGCCATTATTATTGCGGCTTGGAGTTGGTTTGGGTTGGCTTTTTTCATCTCTCAAATTTAATTTCTACACATTATCTTCCCAGCAAGACCAGCAAAACATTGATATCGCTTGGCGAGATGCCCGGAATACGGCTGGCGCGGGCGAGGGTTTCGGGGTTGATTTTCTTAAGTTTTTGACGCGCTTCGGTCGAGAGCGACTGTATGCTGTCGTAATCGAAACGGTCTCGTATCTTGATGTTTTCCAAGCGGTTAATCTTTGCGGCAATAAGTTTTTCGCGATTAATATAGCCGCTGTATTTTACGGCTATTTCGGTCGCTTCGATGATTTCTTCGTAACGCGCAGCCGGAAAGAGTTGGATTACCGCCTGCAATTCAGGGATTAAGCCGGCAAGGTTTTTCAGCGAGACTTGCGGGCGCATAAGCAGGTCGATGGCTTTGCAGGGCTGACGGATTTCGGCTGTTTCGGCGTTCGACAGGTAGCTGTTAACTTGAACCGGCTTAACTTGATACTGCTCTAAAAATCTGATCGTTTCGTCGCGCGCATTCCGTTTCGACAACATAAGTTCGTAGCGATAACGGTCAGCCAATCCGAGTTGAAATGCCTTTTCCGTCAGGCGCATATCGGCATCGTCCTGACGCAGCAGTATGCGATATTCGGCACGCGAGGTGAACATCCGGTACGGCTCGTCAACGCCTTTTGTTACCAAATCGTCGATCAGCACTCCGATATAAGCCTCGTCGCGAGCGAGCGTAAATTCCTCACCGCCATTGCATTTGATATGCGCATTTATTCCGGCTGCTATCCCCTGCCCTGCCGCCTCTTCATAGCCGGTCGTGCCGTTTATCTGCCCTGCGAAAAACAGATTTTTCACGATTTTTGTTTCGAGAGTATTTTCAAGTTGACGCGGATCAAAGTAGTCATATTCAATCGCATAGCCCGGACGGTAAATCCGTATATCGCGAAATGCAGGAATTTGTTTCAGCGAATTTATCTGAATATCAAGTGGTAAGGACGATGAATAGCCGTTCAGGTAATATTCCTGAGTATCTTCTCCTTCGGGTTCGAGAAAGAGCTGATGATGGTCTTTGTCGGGAAAAATCTGGATTTTGGTCTCGATGCTCGGACAATAGCGCGGTCCGATGCTCTGAATCTGACCGTTATACAGCGGCGAGAACGGCAATCCCTGTTGCAAAATCTGATGACAGGCTTCGTTTGTGTATGTAGTCCAGCAGCTTAGCTGTTTCAGTTTTCGCTCTACGCTGTCGAGATACGAAAATTTGCAAAAATCATTTTCACCGCGCTGTTCGGTCATCTCGTCGAAATGCACACTGCGCCCGTCAACACGCACAGGAGTGCCGGTTTTCATCCGTCCGCTCACGAAACCAAGCTCGCACAATTGCTCAGTTATGCCGTAAGATGCTGATTCTGAAATTCTTCCTCCGCGCATTTGCACTTCGCCGATATGAATAACTCCATTCAGGAAAGTGCCGTTAGTCAGGATAAGGCATTTTGAACGAAATTCGACATTCATTGCCGTGCGAACGCCGCACGCTTCGCTGTTTTTGACAATTATTGCCGTTACGCTGTCCTGCCAGATAGCGAGATTAGCCTGATTTTCAAGTATTTGTCTCCATTTCAGGATAAATTTCGGTCGGTCGCACTGAGCGCGCGGACTCCACATTGCCGGACCTTTGCTTTTGTTCAGCATACGAAACTGTATCGAAGTCTCGTCGGTTACTACGCCCATCTGTCCGCCAAGTGCATCTATCTCTCTGACAATCTGCCCTTTTGCTATGCCTCCTACAGCAGGATTGCAGCTCATCTGGGCGATTTTGTTCATGTCCATAGTAATTAATAATGTACGTGAACCTAATTTTGCGGCAGCCATCGCCGCTTCACAACCGGCGTGCCCCGCCCCAACTACTATAACATCGTAATCGAATCTCATAACATCGTCATTAACATTGAAATAGCATTGTTTTCGGCTTCACGCATAGCTTTTTGCTCTGCGGCGGTTTTGTCTTTCAGCCCGCAAAGGTGCAGTATTCCGTGAATGATCACGCGATAAACTTCGTCAATAAATTGAGTATCAAATTTTTCAGAGTTGGATTTCACTGTGTCCGTCGAAATCATAATATCGCCCGCGATAAGGTCGTTTTCCGAATTGTCGAAGGTAATTATATCAGTATAAAAATCATGCCCAAGAAATTGATTATTAGCCTTTAATATCTCTTCGTCGGAACAAAACAGATACGACACCTCGCCAACTCGTTTTCCATATTTTTCGGCGACAAGAGCTATCCATTTCTTTGTCGTACTGCGCTTTATGGGCGGAATTTTTACGTCGGACGAAGTGAACAGTATTGCCATAGTCAGAAGAAAATATAAGCTGTAAAAATTGCTGCGATGGCGCCTGCAAGGTCTGCCAAAAGTGCGCAGGGCACGGTATAGCGCGTGTTACGAATGGCAACGCTGCCGAAGTAAACCGCTACTACATAGAACGTTGTGTCAACCGAACCTTGCGCGATGCAAGCCAATCGCCCGACAAACGAATCGGCTCCGTAAGTGTTCATCGCGTCGAGCATCATACCGCGCGAACTGCTGCCGCTCAAAGGCTTCATTATCATTGTCGGCAACGCCTCAACAAAATCGGTGTTCAGTCCAACCGCCTGAACAAGAGCGCGAACGCCATCCAAAAACATATCCATAGCGCCCGATGCGCGGAAAACGCCTATCGCAAGAAAAATTGCAACGAGATACGGAATTATCCTTATCGCAGTCATAAATCCATCTTTCGCGCCTTCGATAAAAGTCTCATACACATTGATTTTGCGGAAAAGCCCGAACGCCAGAAAAGTGCATATTATGCTGAACAGCAATATGTTGGCAAACAACGTCGAATAAAGCTCAACCTGCTCTTTTGACATAGATCGAAACAGCAGCATCAGTCCGGCAATAAAAATTATCATTCCACCGAAAAACAGCAGCAGGTTGCGTTGAAACATATTGATTTTCTGCATTATACAAACAGCAATAATAGCAACAAGAGTGGCGACAAACGTAGTCAGCAGGATGGGCAAAAACACATCAGCCGGATTTGCTGCGCCCATCTGAGCGCGATACATCATTATCGTGATAGGTACTATTGTCAGTCCCGAAGCATTGATACACAGAAACATAATCATCGAATTGCTGGCACGATCCTTATCCGCGTTCAGGTCTTGCAATTGCTGCATCGCTTTGAGTCCGATGGGCGTAGCGGCATTGTCAAGCCCCAGCATATTTGCCGAAAAATTCATAAAAATCGAACCGGTAGCAGGATGATCTTTCGGCAGCTCGGGAAAAAGTTTGCTGAAAACAGGCGAGGCAAAACGCGCAAACATACCCACAAGTCCGGCTTTTTCGCCGATTTTCATCAAACCGAGCCAAAGCGAGAGGATGCCCGTCAAGCCGATCGAAATTTCAAATCCGAGCTTTGCCGAGTCGAAAGTTGACATTACCAAATCGCTGAAAACCGCCGTATCACCCATGAAAATCAGCTTACAAAGGGCTACGACAAAGGCGATTATGATAAATCCTATCCAAATATAGTTTAGCGTCATAAAATTATTTTCCTGCGCAAAAGTAGTAACTTTTTACGAAAAATACGTACTTTTGCCGCTTAAATCAGATTTTCATGAGCGTAGAGATAAGAAAAGTTGAAACCGTAAAGGATTTAAAGAAGTTTGTCAGGTTCAATATCGACCTGTACAAGAACTGTCAGTACCATGTTCCCGGATTGATTGACGAGGAGATTATGACCTTGTCGAAGGAAAAAAACCCTGCATTTGAAACGAGCGATGCCGCGTATTTTCTTGCATATAAGGACAATCGCATCGTCGGGCGAATTGCCGGAATTGTCAACCACAAAAGCAACGAACAGTGGAACCAGAAATATGTGCGTTTCGGGTTTGTTGACTTTATTGACGACGACGAGGTGGTTGACGCCCTTTTTGGCGCTGTCGAAGAGTGGGCGCGAGGCTTCGGTCTTGACCATATTCACGGACCGCTCGGCTTTACCGACCTCGACCACGAAGGTATGCTGGTCGAAGGGTTCGACCTCATCGGAACTATGGCAACTATCTATAACTATGCGTATTATCCCAAGCAACTTGAACGGCTCGGCTTCGTGAAAGACCTTGACTGGCGCGAATACAAGATTTACATCCCCGACCGCGTGCCCGAAAAGCATCTTCGTATCGGCGAGATAGTCAAGAAAAAATACGGGCTTAAGATACTCAAATTCAAGCGCAGAAAGGACATCTGGCCCTACGCTCAACGGATTTTTAAAGCACTTAACAAGGCTTATGCGCCGCTTTACGGCTATGTCGAACTGTCGCAGAAACAGATTGATTATTACGTCAATATGTATATCCCGATGCTGCGGCTCGATATGATAACGATTATTTTGCGCGAGGAAGACGACGAGGTTGTCGGCTTTGCCATTACGATGCCCAATCTTTCATACGCCCTGCGCAAAGCCAAAGGATCGTTCTTTCCTTTCGGTTTTATCCATCTGCTTAAAGCGCTGTATTCCAAACCAAAAATCATTGACCTCTATCTTATGGGCGTATTGCCCGAATATCAGGGAAAGGGCGTCAATGCGTTGATTTTTAATGATTTAATTCCTGTTTATATAGGACTTGGCGCTACGTATGCCGAAAGCAATCCCGAACTCGAAAGTAATAACGCTGTTCAGGCTCAATGGGATTACTTCAAAACCGAGCACCATAAAACGAGACGAGTTTTTATAAAGAAATTGTAAGGTTATAATTATGAATGAATTAAATACAACAACAAACGGAAATTCTACGGGCAAATATACCGAAGGAAACGTTGTTACGAAAGATTGGTGGGAGCATATCAGGATACGCCCCGGTATGTACATCGGCAAAACGGGCGACGGCAGCGAGCCTGACGACGGTATCTATGTGCTGCTCAAGGAAGTGCTCGACAATTCCATCGACGAATATATGATGGGATTTGGCAAAACCATTGACGTCGAGATAGCTGACGGCGTCGTTACCGTGCGCGATTACGGACGCGGCATCCCGCTTGGCAGCGTGGTTGACGCCTCCTCGAAGATGAACACCGGCGGTAAGTTCGATTCCGAAGCGTTCAAACAGTCGGTCGGACTTAACGGCGTGGGTATCAAGGCAGTAAATGCACTTTCGTCGTATATGCTCGTGCAAAGCTTCCGCGAGGGCGAAACAAAATATGTGGAATACAAACAGGCGCAAATTGTTGAAAATCCGCCGGTTTCGACTACAGAACAAGTAAACGGCACGCTCGTAAACTTTATTCCCGACGAAGAAATTTTCAGGAATTACCGCTTTATCGAAGAGTATGTCGTGGCTATGCTCAAGAACTATACTTTTCTCAATGCAGGGCTGATAATCAATTACAACGGTGAAAAATTCACGTCGAAAAACGGACTTGAAGACCTGCTGAACGACCGAATGACATCCGACCCCCTCTACCCTATCATTCATCTGACAGGCACCGATATTGAGGTTGTTCTCACTCACGCAAACCAGTATGGCGAAGAATATTACTCGTTCGTAAACGGACAGTTCACCACTCAGGGCGGCACTCACCTGTCGGCTTTCAAAGAGTCGGTTTCAAAAACCATAAAAGAGTACTACTCAAAGAATTTCGAGTATTCGGATATTCGCGCCGGTATAGTTGCCGCAGTTTCTATCAAGGTACAGGAACCGGTTTTCGAGTCGCAGACCAAGACCAAATTAGGCTCGAAAAACATTATCAGCAACGACCCCGACAGCCCGACAATTCCCAAGTTTATAGGCGATTTCATCAAGAAAGAGCTTGATAATTTCCTGCATAAAAATCCGGAAATATCGGACATAATGCTGAAAAAAATCCTCGAATCGGAAAAGGAACGCAAAGCCATAGCCGGAGTAACCAAGCTTGCCCGCGAGCGAGCCAAAAAAGCCAATCTGCATAACCGCAAACTGCGCGACTGCCGACTCCATTACAACGACGCCAAAGGCGATCACCTCGACGATACCTGCATTTTTATCACTGAGGGCGACTCTGCCAGCGGCTCGATCACCAAAAGCCGAGATCCTAATTTTCAGGCAGTTTTCAGTCTGCGCGGCAAGCCGATGAACACCTACGGCGAAACTAAACAGATAGTTTATAAAAATGAGGAATTTAACCTCCTTCAGGCAGCGCTCAATATTGAGGAAGGGCTTGATGAACTGCGATATAACAAAGTTATAATTGCCACCGATGCCGATGTTGACGGTATGCACATTCGCCTGTTGTTGCTGACATTTTTTCTGCAGTTTTTCCCCGACCTTATTAAGAGAAATCACGTCTATATCCTTCAAACTCCGCTTTTCCGTGTGCGCAACAAGCAAAAAACAATTTACTGTTACACCGACGAAGAGCGGATAAATGCCATCAACGAACTCGGCAAAAATCCCGAAATAACCCGTTTCAAAGGACTTGGCGAAATCTCACCCGACGAGTTTAAAAACTTCATAGGCAAGGATATACGTTTAGATCCTGTGTCGCTTAAAAAAGAACACCTGATAAAGGAAATGCTCGAATTTTATATGGGAAAAAACACTATGGACCGACAGCATTTCATTATCAATAATCTGGTTGTAGAAGAAGACCTTGTAAACGAATAAAACAATGAACAATAAACGATTAGCCATGTTTCCCGGTGTGTTCGACCCTTTTACCGTCGGACATCAATCCTTAGTCAATCGCACTCTCAAGTTTGCCGACGAAGTGATTATAGCTATCGGACACAATCTTCATAAAAATACGTATTTTCCTGTAGATGTGCGTTATAACTCCATTAAGGAACTTTTCAAAAACGAGCCGCGAGTGAAAGTTCACGTCTATTCGTCGCTCACGGTTGATTTTGCTGCTGCCAGCAAAGTAGATTTCATTGTTCGCGGGGTGCGCTCGCTTATCGACTTCGAGTACGAAAAAAATCTTGCTGAAATAAATCGCAAACTTGCAGGTATTGAGACTGTTATACTTTTTACCGAGCCTGAAATTTCGTATATAAGTTCAACTTTAGTGCGCGAATTATTTGAAAATAATGCAGATATTTCTAACTTTGTGCCGAAAGAAACATTAAAATTTTTAGTAAAATGAATGTAAAAGTATTATTATCAGCGGCTTTAGTTTCAATCTCTATGATTGCAAACGCCCAACCGCGCGTCGTTGACGAAAACGCACGCAAACTGTCGCTCGCCCTGTATGCCATTACAAATCTGTACGTTGACAAAGTTGACGAGGGCAAATTAGTTGAAGACGCCATAGTGGGTATGCTCGACAAGCTCGACCCGCACTCCGAATATTCCGATGCCGAAGAAACAAAACGCCTCACAGAGCCTCTAGAAGCCAATTTCGACGGCATAGGAGTATCTTTCAATATGCAAAAAGACACGCTTTACATCATACAAGTTATTTCGGGCGGACCGTCCGAAAAAGTCGGACTTTTAGCCGGCGACCGAATTATTTATGTCGAAGACACGCTTATTGCCGGCGTAAATATGAAAAATACCGATATTCAGAAAAAACTGCGTGGACCGAGAGGCACAACGGTCAATGTAAAAGTTAAACGCGGCTCGCGACCCGAACTTATCCCCTTCAAAATAACACGCGGAAATATCCCTATCACAAGCCTCGATGCCGCTTATATGGCTGATAAAACGACCGGATATATCCGTTTGAGCCGTTTTGCCAACACTTCAGCCGACGAATTTGCTGCCGCTGTCGAAAAACTTAAGAAACAGGGAATGAAAAACCTGATTTTCGACCTGCAAAGCAATGGGGGAGGCTATCTGCATATTGCAAATTCCATTGCTGACGATTTTCTTGGAAAAGACAAGTTAATCGTTTATACTCAAGGAAATAAGCAACCTCGCGAAAACGCATCAGCTACAGAAAAAGGAAACTTTGAAGATGGACGACTTGTCATTATGGTTGACGAATTTTCGGCTTCGGCAAGCGAGATAGTTTCAGGCGCCGTTCAAGACTGGGATAGGGGAGTGATAGTAGGTCGTCGCTCATTCGGTAAAGGATTGGTACAGAAACCTATACCTATGCCAGACGGCTCAATGATACGCCTTACCGTAGCGCGTTATTACACTCCCAGCGGACGCAATATCCAGAAACCCTACGATAATGGCGAAAAAGAATATAACCGCGACCTGATAGACCGCTATAATAAAGGCGAGCTGATGAGCGCCGACAGTATTCATTTTCCTGATTCACTGAAATTTCAGACCCTCGTATCCAAACGCACGGTTTATGGAGGAGGCGGAATTATGCCCGATGTCTTCATCCCTTACGACTCGACACGCTACACCGACTACCACCGCAAAGTCGTAAATGCCGGTTTAATCAATCAGGTTGCAATAACTCATCTCGACCGTTACCGCAGTCAGATGAAGACAAAATATAAGAATATTGCAGCTTACAAAGCAAATTTTCAAATTACGGATGAGATTATTACAGACCTGAAAGAAGCTGCCGAAAAGGAAAATATTGAATACGACGAGGAACAATTCAACAAGTCGGAATCGCTGCTAAAGCTGCAGATCAAGGCGCTTATAGCCCGCGACCTGTTCGATACGAATGAATATTACGAGGTCATCAACGACGTCAACGAGAGCCTGCAGGAAGCGCTTCGCATCATCAACGACCCGTCTGCCTACAACAAAATTCTCAGCGCCGACATCTGACCTGTTTCATTTTTAACATTACATTATATTATATTTCTTATTTTATTATAAAATTATGATTATTAATATATCCTGTTGAATTTGTCAGAAAATTTTTTCAGGCTTTTGTTGCATATTAAAATTATTAGCAGAGAATATATTTATTTAGTAAATTATCAACAATTTATTATAATATAAAATTTTGATTAAAAGAAAGATAATAAAGTTTTTTTATTTTTGTTGATAACTGTTTACGTTAATAAAAATTATGTTATTATTAATGTTTATTTCGTAGAATCCGGTGTTTGTAAAATGAGCGAAACTGTCAGTTTTTACACTTTCGCTCGAAGACGAATTTTTTCAACCCGATTTTCGGCAAGTTTTCAACATTATTACTAACTTTGTGCTTAAAATACTAATTTAATTTGATATGAAAGTTTTGAAATTTAAGAATTTACGTAGTGCGGCGATAATATTTTCGCTGGTTGGTTTATGCTTTTCGGCGCATGCTCAAAAAGCAATAAAGAAAGAAGTTATCCTTGAGAAAGTCAAGGCAGTAGAAAATTATGTCAAGGATGTGCGCGGCTATTTGCACGAACATCCCGAACTGTCGTCAAAAGAATTTGAAACAGCGCGTTTTATTCAGGGCGAGCTTGAAAAAATCGGTTTGCCCGTTACAAAAGTCGAAGGAACAGGCTTTTATGCCATTCTCGACACTAAAAAAGCTGGAAAAACTATCGGTTTGCGAACAGATATAGACGCTCTGCCGGTGCCCGAAAACGCTGAAAACCTGAAACAGCCGAAGAAATGGATTTCCAAAGTAGAAGGGGTGTCGCACGCCTGCGGGCACGACGGACATATTGCCATTCTGCTTGGCGCTGTGAAAGTTTTGAACGAGCTTAAAGGCAGTTTGAGCGGTCGTATAGTATTTATCTTTGAAGAGGCTGAAGAAACCGGAGAAGGAATAGATAAAATGGTAAATGCGCTGAAACCCTTAAATATAGATGCGTTTTACGGCAATCATCTAAGTGCGGCGATGAAAACGGGCGACTTTTTCATTATCGACGGTCCGATGATGGCTGGCTCGTCAATAGTTGCTTTCGACGTGATAGGGCGGGGAGGACACGGTTCGCGTCCCGACCTGTCAATAAATCCTATTTTTGCCGCTGCCGACATACTTAGTGGCATTTCCATAGCGTGGAACAATCAGCGCGATATTACTCAGACGCTTACGCTCGGTATCACGCAAATACACGGCGGCGAGGCAAATAATGTCATCCCAAATTCAGTCTTTATTGGCGGCACAGTCCGTTTCTTCGACAAGGCTGAAGCCGAACGCGGGCTTGGTACGATAAAAAAGGTAGCCGAAAATATCGCCGCTGCCCATAACTGTACCGTCAAAATTAGAGAAGAAACGCGAATAATGCTCACTCCCGTGATTAACGATAAACAGCTTGCCGAACTTGGACAAAAAGCTGTAGGCGCACTCTACCCGGGCAAGGTTGATACCTCGAAAGAAAATATCTGGTTTGCCTCCGAAACGTTTAGCAAATACAGCACACTCGCTCCGGCGCTTTTCGTCTTTGTAGGCATACAAAACGACGATCTGGGCAGTGGTGCCGCACATCATAACGACCGCTTCGATATCGATGAAGATGCTTTGCCTTATGCTGTCGGCGGTATGGTTGGCTTCGCAGTAGAATATCTGAACGCGAAATAAAAAAAATCCGTCCGATTCTCAACGAACAGGACGGATCAGAAATTATTAAAACTAACCATTAAAGAGGTGATTCGCCTGGGATTCGAACCCAGGACCCCATCCTTAAAAGGGATGTGCTCTACCTGCTGAGCTAGCGAATCATTTTTTTTGCGGCTGCAAAGGTAAGGATTTTTTTTGAAACAGCAAGCCTTTTCCTTTTTTTTATCATATTTTTTTCATTATTGGAATAATTTAACAGCTAAAAATTTGGTTTTTACGCAATTATGCTGTATTTTTGCATCGTAAATATTTATTGTAAAAGTTATGATGAAAGCGATTGTAAAGGTTATATGCCTGATTACATTATATTTACTCTGTCTGTCGTGCACCGGAGAAGGTCGCGGTACGGATACGCTCGCCGAAGCCGAAAAGCTGATGAACGCCCGACCCGACAACGCCCTGACTTTACTCGACAGCATCACTGCGCCCGAAAAAATGTCCGACCGCGACTATGCCCTCTACTGCCTGCTTATAACTCAAGCAAAAGACAAAAACTATAAAAAACATACTACTGACTCGATTATCAGCCATGCTGTCGAGTATTTTGAAAAACATAATGACCCGAAACATCTGATGACGGCTTATTATACTATGGGGCGGGTAAAACTCTATATGCAAGAGGCATTGGAAGCTCAGGAATA
>JAISTS010000047.1 GCA_031272455.1 Tannerella sp.
TGTTTCAGGTAGCGACGCCATTCGTTCATCCCCCGCTCGAAGCCGATATTGTATATCGCGCCCTCCGACCAGATGAGGTCTAACTCTTCGTCGCCGAAAGTCAGGGCGTCCATAGAGCCGACGACGCCTTTCACCCTGTCGCTCAGCCCAAGACGTCTCGCCGTCGCGTTCAGGTGGTCGATGAATCCGGGAAAATTGTCAATGGAGGTGATGCTGCCGGAGGTGTGCTGCGCCAGTGTCATCGTCTGACCGCCCGTGCCGCAGCCGAGGTCGGCAATGCGCGAGTTCTCGCCAAGGTTATCAATGAAACTCAGTGCTTTAAGCGTTGCTTCGGGGCTGCCCGGTCCTTGCCGCTCCATCCCCAGATAGTACTCGCAAATCAGGTTCACATCGAAGTCGCGGATAGTTGTCTTTTCTTCCATAAATAATTCTTTTTCAGGGTGCAAAGGTAGTGATATTTTTTATAAGATAGAAGTAAAAACCCCAACAAGACACCAAGTCTTATCGGGGTTTATTCCGGCTTTGGGCGCCGGACAGGATAGTGTGAAATAAGTATTAAGGTGTCATTACGATTTTCCACATCCTTTCATCTATTAGAACGATATAAACTCCTTGTGGCAGTGGTATGGCTGTTTCGCCTGCCGATATGTTGCGGATGGAGTGCAGTTGTCCTGATAGCATGAATATACGTGTTTGCGTCGCTTGTGGCGAACTGATAAACAGCGTATTACCAAATGAATGAACTTTAATTTTATCCGTTCCGCTGTTGGACGAATAGCCTGTAAAGCCACTGATTTTCAGCGTGAGCGGTTCGGTAACTTGCAGTATTTTAACTGTTTTTGTGCCGTCGTGATTGGCTGTGATGACGATGCCGTCTTTATCGCGGATAGGTATGCCGGTTTCGACTTTCAGTCCGTTGAGGTCGCAGCCTTTTAGGGCTTTAACGGTGAAAATGAAGTCGTTATGTGTCATAACGAGATGTCTGCCTGCGGGAGGATTAGTTGTGATGCCTCGCACTTCGGGGATGATGACCTGTCGGAAGATTGACGGGATAACGATGTCGTTATCAGACTCGTAGGCGCCCATATCCACTACGTCGTCGGCAATACGTTCGCCAAATGACAGGTCGTACGGCAATCCGCGCACGATGGCATTGCGGTCAACCTTGTCGAGCGGCGTGTCCCAGCGTACCCAGAGGGCGGACAGCGGCGCCCGCGTACCGGCATTAACGGGCAGGCTGAAACTGCGCAGGCGGTAGTCGCCGTCCTGCATCTTGCCCTCGCTTGTGAAGCCGGGCGTTTTGTAGGGTGTGCCGCCGTCGATATTGCGTCCGTTGTCGATGCCGACTGTCGATTCCCATTTTGCGCTGCCGCCGGATCCTTCGATCATACTGTTTGCATAAACCGGAGCGCTGCTGATGTTTAAAATGCTTGTTCTGCTGAGGTTTCCCACGATAATCGTATTGACTATATTGGGATTTGACGAGCTGTTATACATCCCGCCGCCTGCATTTGTAGCGCGGTTGCCGCCAATGGTAACATTCACTAAATCAGGCGATGAGCCGTTGTTATATATCCCGGCGCCATTGACGGCGAGGTTGCCGCTGATTTCGGTGTTACAGATGAGCGGGGCGCTGCCGTTTTCGGTATAAATGCCGCCGCCGTATGCCGCGCTGTTGTCTTTGATGATAAGGTTTGACATCGTTGGCGAGGCATTACTCAACCTTATCCCGCCGCCTTCGGAAGCTGAGCCGTCGCTGATGGTGATGCCGTTGATGCGCACCGCTCGCGAGACGTTAACTATCTGAACGACAGAATTGCCGTTGCCTTCGAGGATGGTCGGGTGAAGGGCAAAATTGCGTTCGCTCAGGTTCGTTTCATATCCCGCAAACCCTCCGAAAATCTCAATACTGTCGTTTGCAATGATGAACGAATTGCCTTTCGCAGGCTTGTAAATGCCTTCGGCGACCCATATAAAATCGCCTTTTGTGGCATGGCTGAGCGCATCTTCGAGATTGGCGTAAGCGTCGTCCCACGATGAGCCTTTACCCGTTCCGTCGGCACGGCTGTTGACAAAAAATATGCGCGACAGATCAAAAATCTCTTTTTCGAGCGTCAGGTTTTGGCTGCAAACCGTTGTGCCATTGCTCATTTGCACCGTCAGTTCGATGCGTTTCAGTCCGGGCTGTCGATATATGACCGTTACGCTGTCGCCACTGTAAGTCGCTGTGCCATCGGGCGTTGACCAGTGCAGTGCGGTAAACGGTTTCATCAGCGGATTGATATGCACATCGAATACCTGCGGATAGCCGACTTTCGGAGGTTGCGTCGTTTCGTCGTGCAGCGCCCATGTCGCGTCGAAGGCATACAGCACAAAAATGGAATCCGTCGTTACGATGCTGCCATAGTTGGTTTGCAGGAAATACCAGCCCGTCAGCATAGCGTCGATAGTTGATGCTGAGGAAGTTGTGCCGTCGGGCAGGATCCAGCGTTGCGACAGCCCGCCACCACCGCTTGGCAACGTGATATAGGGGTTGCAACGGAAAATCGTGTCCGACGAGCCGCCAAAAATCGGATTGTCGCTGAAACTGTAACTCCAATGCGCAATATAAGTCTTGTCGCCTGTCGAACCTTGCGGAATAGCAACGTAAATTTCATATACAGAGCCATTTGAGCCTGTCCATCCTACAAAAGTTTTATCCTGTTTCGCAGGCGTCGGAAGCGTAAATTCGTCCTCGACGGTATAGCTTGTCGGCGATAGAGACAGGGGCGTAACACTGTCGGAATCAAAGTATTGGATGCTATAAACTATGGGCGTCCATCTTGCCATAGCCGTAATATCGCCATGCGAGCCTGCGGGAATCGTCGCGCCGTCGGGTATAGCAAGCCCATCGGCATTTGTGAAAGTCCAGTTCACGAAATTATACCCCGTCCGCGAAGGTGGCAAGAGCGTAATCTCCGCTGATTCAATCGAATACGTATCAGGATTGGTTGTCGGCAAAGTGTAATTTCCTCCGGCATAATCGTAAGCGATATGATATGTTTTCAGGTGAAAAGCGGGCGAAATCGTCAAATTTCCATAGCATCCGGCAGGGATAAGGTGGACGTGCGAAAACGGACCCACACCGGCTTCGGACGACGAAATATCCCATCCGACAAAGTCGTATCCCGTCCGTGAGGCATCTGCAAGCGGGATGTCGGAAGCAGCGATTTGGTAAGTGGTGAGCGCCGCATTTGGATTGGAAACGCCCGCACCGATGTTCCACATAATGGTGTAGTCGATGGCTTTCCACATCGCCCGCGCTGTTATATCGCCGGTTGTTCCCTGAGGTATAATGCTGTCATTCAAGATATTAAGACCGCCATCGGAAGTAATATGCCATCCGTCGAAAACGTATCCCGTCCGCGTGGGGGCGTGCTTGATAGTATCGGGCAGCTCTGCCGTATCGTAGCCCGTAATGTTGGGCTGCGAGGGACCCGTTCCGCCTTCGTAATAATATGATATTCCGTACTTTACGGACGACCACACCGGCGTTGCCGTAAGGTTGCCGTACGCTCCGTCGGGGATTGCCGATGCGCCTTTCCAGAACAGCCCGTCTTCGTCGCTCGAAATATCCCATCCGCCGAAAGTATATCCGAGATGGTAGGTCGGCTCGTTGAGTGTAATCGCCCCGCTTTCAATGGTATAAGTAGTTGGATTGGGGATAGCGGGCGGGGCGCTCCACAGCGGCGTGTAGGTGATCGTGTAAGTGTTGAGCGACCAGTTGGCGGTAGCGGTGATGTCGCCGTGCGAGCCGTGCGGAATTATCGCGCCATCGGGAATCGCGATGCCGTCGGACGAGACGAACGACCAGTGCATAAACGTATATCCACGGCGCAGGGGCGCGTTCAGCAGGATGTCGGCGGTGTCCGTTGTGTAAGTCGAAGGATTGCCCACCGCAGGTGTGCCGTGGTTGGTGTCGTAGGTTATCTTATAACGATTTTGCAGGAAATTTGCCGTGTATGACCTGTTGCCATACGAGCCTGTGGGGATGACAACCGTTTTTTGCGGCGTCGTGCCGTTTGAGCCTGTCCAGCCAGCGAAGGTATAGCCTGTTTTTACAGGTGCACCAAGTGTGATTGTTGGCGACAGAACGTTGTATGTCAGCTGATTATACAGTCCGACAGTATCGCCCCCGTTTAGCGTGTATGAAATTGCGTATTCGTTAAGGCTGAACTCGGCTCGCAGCGTGAAATCGCCCGTCGCTTGCAACGCAGTATAGTCGCTGATGCCTGATGTGGCAGGAATGTTGGCGCCCATACGGTCGATAAATGCCGTGCGTCGCCATCCCGAAAAGGTATAGCCGGAGTCGGGTTCGGCTTGGACGCCCGCAAGCAGATATGACTTATAATCAAGTGTTTGCGGATTGCCGTTTTTCAGCGATCCTCCCGTTGCGCAATCAAACTGCACCGTCATTGCCCGTGCGTTGTGATATGTCGCGTTGCTTATTTCAATCTTGCTGCCCTTGTCGTAAGTCATTCGGGCGCGATTGACGAAAGTCGTGCCTTTGGCGCCCTCGCCTGCCGATGGCGATGTCTTGACTGTCAGCGTTTTACTGCCACCGCCTGTCGGGACGGTCAGCGACGACCAGCGAATTTCGCGCGTAGCGGCGTTGTAAAATCCACCGTCGGAGATCGAAAATGGCGCCTGCAAACCCGCCGGAAGCGTGTCGATTACCATCACATCAGCGTTTATCGCCGAGTTGTTGACAGCTGTAATGCTGTATATCAAAGTGTCTGAATAATAAATATTTACGGGCGACGCCGCTGTACCTGCGTCCTCAACGCCATAGAGCGAAGCCGTCTTGCCGGTGGAAGCGTCAACGATATTTACGGACACTTCGAGCGATTTGGTGAGGGTGGTATCGTACCTCGTTACGCCATCATTTCCGGTATAGCTAAGATCCAGTGTAACAGTCTTTATGCCGGCATCATACCATATTGTTGTCGCTGTTGGTGTTGTTGCCGAAGCAGGCGTGGCGCCGTCGGGGAAAGTCCACCTGTACGAAGGCGTGAAACCCGTTGGGGGCGAGTGTATTACCCCAAAATTAACATTTGTGCCTGCAATGACTGTGCCAACGGGTGATTGCGTTATCGAAGCTCCAAACGTCGGCGTAGCTATCGTTACAGTGTCTGTGAATGAGGCAGTTGTGGAACATTGCGTATCGGCGTTCGATGTGAATGAATATGTAACCTGCACTGTTGCCGTCTTCGCACCCGCGCTTGTGTAGGTAAATTCAGGCGACGGTGAGGTGGATGTCGAGCCGTCTTCAAATGTCCAGAGATACGCCCACGAGCCGTCGGCAAACGCAGGTATAGCAGTCGGCGTAACGTCGTACCGCACTCGTTTTAAGTAAGTTAACCTGTCGGACGGGTTGCGCGTCAGTGCGGCGTTTATCGTCGGTCGCATCTTGCCGTGCAGCACGGCGCTGTTGTCTGCCGTCTTATCGTCCGTAAAGCCCGCCGGAGGTATCAATTGCGTTGATGCAGTGAATGTTCCGTCAGCCGGAGCCGTCGTGAAGCTGCCCGAATAGATGATGACGGCTTCGGAATTGGCTTTGACTTCGAGGCTGTACGTCGCAACTTGGCGCACACCGGAAATCTCTGTAAGCGAATAATTTGTGATTGTTCCGTTGCTGCAAGTCGGCAACCCCGACGGCACATAACCCGCAGGCAGAGTGTCGCGCACAGCAATTCCCGCCAAATCGGGCGACAGTCCGTAAGCGACGTGCTTTTCCAAAACGGTATTCGCAACCGTGTTTGAACATTCGTCAGGCTCTTTCCAGCTTGTTGACAGCTCGCCCGGAGTGCGGATCACGACGTCGCGCACCTGATGCCAGCCCGTGCTGTATCCTGTCGATGCCGCAAAACCGAGCTGTAAATCGGGCGGCAATGTCCCCGACACAAAAACATTGTCAAGATAAGTGGTGTAAGTTCCTGTCGGCGAAGTCATTATCGCTACGGTAACAAACATTCCCGATGTACCCGCAGGCGTGATGGTCATACGGACACGGCGGTAATACACCGTTTCGTCGGGCGGCTGCGTTGCCTGACAGTTATGGCTGAAACCGATACCCAAGCCCGCCGCTGTCCCTGCGATATATTTCCAGTTGTGGTCGCGAATGGCTATCGTGTTGACAAAGCGCCCGGGAGCGGCGTCATCGTTCGGCACAAGTTGCGACGAGAAATTGCCGTAGTCGTCGAGACCGATGCCAAGGTAAGCCGATTGCATATTGACGTATCCAAGCCCGCCGCCCGGATCGCCAATAGTAAATGTACGCGAGGGGTCGCAGAGGAAAACCGAAATGCCGTCGGCGACGTCGCCCATGTTGTACGACGCATAATTAAATTCAATAGAAAGCGGGATATTTGACGGGAACGAGTTGGCAATCAGCACATAACCCAACCGTCCCTGTGCGTCGTCCGTCAGCCTCAACCAGCCCTCGCCGACAGGGTCGGGACTGATTCGAAAAGCTGCCGTATAGCCCGGCGCATCACCATAGTACGAGAACACGCCGGTCTTGTTCCTGCACGTTTCATTGTAGTAATATTGAGCAAAGCTGTTAGCGCTAAAAGCAAAAAGCATCATTGCTGCAACAAATAATGTTAGTTTCTTTAAACACATAATAACTTAAAATTTTTAAATTAATTAACTTAATTACAAAAATAATAAATATATTAATATGTTGTTCGGAAAATAAGAATTTTTATATATTTTTATGACGAAAAGTTAAATATTCGCGCATTTTTAGGTTAATATGTGTTAACTTGATATCCTATCTGCTAAAAACTAACCACCTCGAAGAAGTAATCCGCTTCGCTGTTGAAAAAGCCCGCCTCGAACTCGTTGACGTAAGTCATTGCCGCCGAGTGCAGTTTGTCGGGGCTAAGTCCCCAGCGCACGATATAGCCCGTAGCTTCAGGCAGCGCATCCCACTGTAGCGCGTAGCGACAGCGGTCAGCCTCGCGCTCAACCTTCAAGCCATTGATTTTCTGCTCTTTATACTTCTCTCCGAAAACTCTGAAGCCTGATATAGAGAACTTGCCCTGCAAAGTTTCTTCGTTTACTATACGCAAAAACCTCGCTTTCACGGCTTTGGGCGCCACAATCAGTTCGTGCGGCATATCCCTCGTGTTTTGCGTTCTATCGGCAAACACAGTCCAGCGCTCGCCGTCGTTTGACGCCTCAATGCGGTATCGGTAACAAACATAAGAGTTCTCAGCCTTATTAGTAAAGCCCTCGTCGGCAAAGTTCACATGTATAGCGTTCACAGTCAATGTTTTACCCAGATCGACCATCAGCCACTCACCAGCATCGCCGGTCGCAGACGCCCACCAGTCTTCTACCTGCTCATTAACAGCCTTTTCCGCTTCATGTCCCGTGAGCGACGACGACACCTGCACCTTTTTGCCGTAAGAGAGCAGTTTCCATCCGGCAGACAGATTGTCGCGGCTGAAATCCACTTTTCGGTCAGGTATAACTATCGGATAGTCAGTCAGTACCGTACGTGCGTTCATCGAGCCGTCTTCATCGAAGAAAACCGGAAACAAGCCCAGACGGCGCTCAAACGAGTGTCGCTGCGAGATTTTCATCGTTGCTATATGCCAATAGTTGCCGTACTTGTCGCAAAACGTACCGCCATGCCCTGCCCCGCCGATAAAACCGCCCGGCTTCAAAGAGAACGGACTGTTTTCCATATACTTAAACGGTCCGAGCGGCGCGTCGGACACATAAACACCGTCGGCATAAGTGCGAAACTGCGTTCCGGGCGCAGCGTATTGCAGATAATATTTACCATTGTGTTTCAGCATATTAGCCCCTTCGTTCCATCCGTTTTTTATTTCCTCGTTATTCTCGCCCGGTCTCTCCCATCCATAAATGTCCGGGTGATGTTCAATGAGCGTAACCGGCTCGCCTATTGAGCGGAAGCCGTTAGCGGGGTCTAACTCAACGCCATAGATAGGTCCAACGTTTGAACAACCGTAATAATCATATACCCTGCCCGTTGCGTCATCTCTGAACAGCGCATGGTCTGTATTGGAAATTCCAAATTGACAGTTTTCGAGCGTATGCCAGTCATCGACATCAGGATTGAGAGTGTAATGAATTTTTTTTGAAATGCTTGCTAAATAGAACAGCGTATCACCCATAGCAAGAACCGTCGGCGCATAGTATTCAAGTGTCGAAATCGTCTTACAAGGGATGAAAGTCCAATCGACAAGGTCGGGCGAACTCCAGTAACCGCCCGATTTGGACGCAAAGAGATAGTACTTCCCTTTAAACAGGATGATTTCAGGGTCTGCAGCCTCCCGTCGCGAAGGCTCGCTCTTCTCAAACCGATAGTTCAAATTCAGCGGGTTGGCAACAACTCTTGACGTTACAGTTTTATCGGAAGCAAGCAGCCCATCTGCAAAAAGAACGGCGAAAATAAAAATTACGACTTTTTTCATGCTATAATGAATTTTTGTGCAAAGTTACGTTTTTCTTTCAAAAAACAAAATAATCTTTTCCGCATTATGATTTTTTAGCCTGAAATTATGCAAAAGTTTTTCTTGCGCCGGTGCATTTATTTGTTTACCTTTGCGCCATAATAAAAATATAGCCATGGCTAACTTAAACATGAAAATATGAAAAAGACAACTGATTTACTGATAATTACGACAATGATATTCGTTGCTTCGTGCGCGAACGAAACTGTCGTGGAGCAAACCGCAGTGGTCAAAAACGACCTTCGCGCTCCGGCGTATCCGCTGATTACGATTGACCCCTATACGAGCGCGTGGGCGTTCAGCGACATCCTGAACACCGACGACGTGCGCCACTGGACAGGACGCGAATTTCCGTTTACGGGCGCTGTCCGCGTCGATGGCAAGGCATTTCGTTTTATGGGAAAAGAAGGCTTTGAAGCCGTTGCCGAGCAGCAATCTGTTGACGTACAGGCTACTCAGACGCGCTACCGTTTTACGTGCGGAGCGGTCGATTTGCTGCTGACGTTCACTGCTCCGGCGCTGCCCGACGACCTCGAACTGATTTCGCGTCCGGTGAATTACGTTTCGTACAGCTTTACATCGAACGACGGCAAGGCGCACGCGGTTGAGGTTTACTTCGACGCATCACCCGCCTGGGCGTTAGACAAAGCCGACGAACAGACGGGCATTTCCGGCGCGTATGAACAGGACGGGCTGATTTTTGTAAAAACAGGCAGCAAAGACCAGCAAATTCTTGGCAAAAAGGGTGATAATGTGCGCATTGACTGGGGGTATTTCTACCTGTGCGCCGCCAAAAAATCAGGCGCTTACGAGGTGGGAAATGCCGACGAACTGCGCCACACGTTTGCCGAAACGGGTAAACTCGCCGATGCCGTGAAGAGCGCTGAAAATGCTTATATTGCTGTCGTACAGTCGCTTGGCAAGAAGAAAACAGCTTCGGGACGCATAATGATCGGTTACGACGACCTGTATTCCGTGCAATATTTCGGCGACAACCTGCGTCCGTACTGGAACCGCGACGGCAACAGCAGCATCGAGTCGCAGTTTGTTCAGGCTGACCGCGATTACGACCGTCTGAAAGCCGAATGTGATAAGTTTGATTATGAGCTTATTACCAAAGCTGCCGAGGTGGGCGGAAAGCAGTATTCCGAACTGTGCGCTTTAGCTTACCGTCAGGTGATTGCCGCGCATAAGCTCGCGCAAGCTCCAAACGGCGATTTGCTCTTCCTCTCGAAAGAAAATTTCAGCAACGGATCCATCGGGACGGTCGATATAACTTACCCGTCTTCGCCGTTTTTCCTGCTGTATAACACGGAGTTAGCTAAGGGATTGATGAATCATATTTTCTATTTCAGCGAAAGCGGGCGGTGGACAAAACCCTTTGCGGCGCACGACGTAGGTACGTATCCGATAGCAAACGGACAGACTTACGGCGGCGATATGCCCGTCGAGGAAAGCGGTAATATGCTGATAGTTACGGCTGCTGTTGCCATTCGCGAAGGAAACGCCGACTATGCCGCCAAGCACTGGCAGACGTTGACAACCTGGGCTGATTATCTGATTGATAAAGGTCTCGACCCTGAAAATCAGCTTTGTACGGACGATTTTGCAGGTCATCTCGCTCACAATGCCAACCTGTCCATTAAAGCGATACTCGGCATAGCTTCGTATGGTTATTTAGCGAAACAGCTTGGCAAACAGGATGTTGCGGATAAATACACCGCCAAAGCCCGCGAAATGGCAGCCGAATGGGTGAAAATGGCTGACGACGGCGACCATTTCCGTCTGACGTTCGACCAGCCCGGCACGTGGAGCCAGAAATATAATCTCGTTTGGGATAAATTGCTGAAATTTAATGTCTTTCCAGATGTAATAGCTCAAAAGGAAATCCCGTATTACCTTACTTTGCAAAACCAGTACGGCTTGCCGCTCGACAACCGCAAGAACTATACCAAAAGCGACTGGATAATGTGGACAGCAACATTATCTCCTGATAAAGAGACGTTTGAAAAGTTCATTGCACCCGAATACCGTTTCTACAGCGAGACGACCGACCGCATACCAATGTCAGACTGGTATAATACCGACAATACGAAACACAATAATTTTCAGGCGCGTTCGGTTGTAGGTGGCTATTTTATTAAAATGCTTGAATCCGAATTAAATAAATGATATGAAAAAAACAGTTTTCGCCTTAATAATACTCTTATATTCAGCCGTTTATGCTATAGCTGCTCCTTTCTCGCTTTATGACCTCACTTGCGAGCACGAGACGGCACCGCTTGCTGTAGAAACGCTGGCGCCACGTTTCAGCTGGAAGATCCACGCTACTGAACGCGGATTTGCGCAGTCAGCTTATCAAATTATTGTGGCTTCAACGCTTGAAAACCTCGCAGCCGACAAAGGCGATGTGTGGGACAGCGGCAAGACGGCTTCCTCGCAGTCGATTTTAGTTCAGGGTTTGCAACTTAACGCCCCTAAAGACGGACAGCTTTTTTATTGGAAAGTGCGGGTCTGGGATGCAAAAAATACAGCTTCGGAATGGAGTGAACAACAGCTGTTTACCACAGGACTGATATCCGGAAATGCTTGGGGCAATGCCCGTTGGCTGGCGCTCGAAAAAGACGTCAAAGACGAATATATCCCGATGGGGATTGAAAACATCAAAGACGGTTTGAACAAGCGTAATGCGCCTGATTATCGGATGCCGCAGTTCAGCAAAAAAATTACAGTGAAGAAGCCTGTCAAACGCGCGGTTGCATATATTGCCGGCGTTGGGCATTTCGATTTCTTCCTTAACGGCGAAAAGGTTGGTAATCATTTCCTTGACGCCGGATGGACCAAGTATGACAAACAGGCGCTCTACGTTCCATTCGACATAACAGCTCGCATTTCGCAGGGCGACAATTCGCTCTTTGTGATGCTTGGCAACGGTTTCTACAATATGACGAAAGAGCGCTACCTGAAACTCGTCAATTCGTTTGGCGCTCCCAAGATGAAAGCGATTGTGAAAATTGAATATGCCGACGGAACCTCGGAAGACATCGTCTCCGACGCTTCATGGCAAGCCTGCGAAAGCCCTATCACATTTTCAAGTATCTATGGTGGCGAAGACTACGATGCACGCAAGACGGCAAAATGGCAAAACGCATTAGAAGTGCTTTATAACGTGCAACTTACAGCTATTCAAGCAACGCCGCTAACCGTCCGTTCCGAAATCCCGCCCGTCAGGGTTTACAAAAACGGCAAAGGCTATTACCTCTACGACCTGGGGCAAAATTTCTCCGGCATCATCCGCGTGAAAGTCAGAGCCGCCGACAGCAAGAGCATCATTTTCCGTCCGGCAGAGTTGCTCAACCCCGACAGCACTGTCAATCAAAGCGCTACCGGTCAGCCCTTTTTCTTCAGTTACACTACATCCGGCAAGGGCGGCACGGAACAGTGGCAGCCACAGTTCACCTACTACGGTTTCCGCTATGTTCAGGTGGAAGGCGCAGTGCCCGCAGGCAGCGACAACCCTGACAGACTACCTGAAATAGAGGCGCTTACGGGTCTGCATACCTGCAACTCGGCGCCCGAAGCAGGTTCTTTTGTCTGCTCCAAACCACTCTTCAACCAAATACATTCGCTGATAGACTGGGCTTTGCGCAGCAATATGGCAAGCGTGCTGACCGACTGCCCGCACCGCGAGAAACTCGGCTGGCTTGAACAGGCACACCTGATGCAGTATTCCCTGCAATACCGCTACAACCTCGTGCGGCTCTACGGCAAGATAATGAACGACATGCAACTCTCGCAGTGGGACAACGGCTGCATTCCTACCATCGCCCCCGAATATGTGCGCTTCAGAGGCGGCTTTGAAGACACCCCCGAATGGGGCAGTTCGTTCATCCTCTGCCCCTGGTATATCTATCTCTGGTATGGCGACCAAAGCCTGCTGCAGACCTGCTACCCCGCTATGAAGCGCTATATCGACTATCTCTCCTCCCGCGCGAACAATAATATAATAGCATACGGGCTGGGCGACTGGTTCGACATTGGTCCCAATTCTCCCGGACGCGCCCAACTGACCTCCAACAGCGTAACCGCCACAGCGATATACTATTACTGCACCACTATAATGCAGCAAACGGCAACGCTGCTCGACAAAACCGGCGAGGCGCAGGAATTTCAATCCCTTGCCGAAAAAATCAAAACCTCGTTCAATAAAGAGTTTTACGACGCTTCAACCGGCAAGATAGAACGTAACAGCCAGACAGCCAACGCTATGGCGCTCTATGTGGGTCTTGTGGATGAAAAAGACAGAGACAAAATACTGCAAAATCTTGTGGACGACATTCAGGGACGCGGCAACGCGCTGACCGCCGGAGACATCGGCTACAGATATGTGCTCCGTGCGCTCGAAGAAAACGGACGCTCGGATGTGATTTACGACATGAACACAAGATACGACGTGCCCGGCTACGGCTGGATGCTCGCCCACGACGCTACGGCGCTGACCGAATCATGGCAGGCTTACGGCTTCGTGTCGAACAACCATTTCATGCTCGGGCACTTGATGGAATGGCTCTACAGCGGTCTGGGCGGCATAAGGCAGAAAGCAGGCTCTACGGCGTTCAGCGAGATAATAATAGACCCGCAGGCTGTCGGCGACGTTACTAGCGCCCGCACTGCCTACGAAACACCTTACGGAACAGTCAGTTGCGAATGGCAAAAGACCGACAGCGAGTACCGTCTGAAAGTGTCAATCCCCGCCAATACCTCTGCCGAGATAGCGCTGCCGACAACCGACACCGCCGCCGTAACCGATTATGGTACGCCAATAACGTCTGTATCAGGCATTTCGCCTCTACGTAAGGAAAATGGCAAGTTGTGGCTTAGGGTTGGTTCGGGAGAGTATTACTTTAAAGCATCAATCGGCAAATAGCAAAGATTTTATTAAAAATTTGCCATTTGACGGGAAAACTCTATCTTTGTTGCCGGATTGAAAACAAAAACAATGAATAAAATTATGCCAAAACAACTCAAACTGATAACTAACGACCCATGGTTGGAGCCTTACAGCGCGGCAATCGAAGGGCGTCATGAATATGCGCTCGCCAAGGAACGCGAACTGACCGGCGGCGGACAGCGCTCGTTGAGCGATTTTGCGTCGGGATACCTGTATTTCGGCTTGCACCGCTCTGCCGAGGGATGGACGCTGCGCGAATGGGCGCCCAACGCTACGGCGATATACCTTATCGGGACGTTCAACGGATGGCAAAAACGCGAAGACTACCGTTTCGTGCAGACAGACAACGGCAACTGGGAAGTAACGCTGCCACCCGACGCGCTGCATCACGGCGATCTCTACAAGCTGTTAGTCGAGTGGGAGGGCGGCTGTGGCGAACGCATCCCGGCATGGTGTCGTCGCGTGGTGCAGGATGAACAGACGAAGATATTCTCTGCGCAGGTATGGGAACCGCTGACGCCATACGCCTTCAAGACGGCGACGTTCCGCCCCGACACATCGCCGCTGCTCATCTACGAGTGTCATATCGGTATGGCGACGCACGAAGAACGGACAGGCACGTATGAAGAGTTCAGGACGAATATCCTTCCGCGCATCAAAAACGACGGCTACAACGCCATCCAGATTATGGCGATACAGGAACATCCTTACTACGGATCCTTCGGCTATCACGTGAGCAGTTTCTTTGCCGCATCGTCGCGTTTCGGTACGCCCGACGAACTGAAACACCTGATCGACGATGCGCACCGATTGGGCATAGCCGTCATCATGGACATCGTACACAGCCACGCCGTCAAGAACGAAGTAGAGGGGCTTGGACGTTTCGACGGCACGCCTTACCAGTATTTCCACGCCGGAACGCGACGCGAACACCGGCAGTGGGACTCGCTCTGCTTCGACTACGGCAAAAACGAAGTGTTGCATTTCCTCCTGTCGAACTGTAAATTCTGGCTCGAAGAATATCGCTTCGACGGTTTCCGTTTCGACGGCGTAACATCAATGCTTTATCTGAGCCACGGTATGGGCGAAGCCTTCACAAACTACAACGACTATTATAACGGTCATCAAGACGGCGACGCGATAGCCTATCTTACGCTTGCCAACAAACTGATACACGAAGTCAATCCCCACGCCATCACCATAGCAGAAGAGGTCAGCGGTATGCCCGGACTTGCCGCCAAGACAGCAGACGGCGGTTATGGCTTCGACTACCGCATGGCGATGAATATTCCCGACTTCTGGATCAAGACGCTTAAGGAAAAGAAAGACGAAGACTGGCATCCCTCGGCGATATGGTGGGAGACGACCAACCGACGCTCCGACGAGAAGACCATCAGCTATGCCGAGAGCCACGATCAGGCGCTTGTGGGCGACAAAACGGTTATCTTCTGGCTCATTGACGCCGATATGTACTGGCACATGCAGGTAGGCGACAGCAATATGGCAGTCGATAGAGGCATGGCGCTTCACAAGATGGTGCGTCTCGCTACGGCTTCAACCATCAATGGCGGCTACCTGAATTTTATGGGTAACGAGTTCGGACATCCCGAATGGATAGATTTTCCGCGCGAAGGCAACGGATGGTCGTACAAATATGCCCGCCGGCAGTGGCAACTCGTTGACGATCCAAATCTGAAATACCGTTTCCTCGGCGATTTCGACCGCGAGATGCTGACGCTCATCCGCAGTGTGAAAGACTTTCAGGCAACGGCTGTGCAAAAAGTATGGGACAACGACGGCGATCAGGTGCTGGCATACCTGCGCGGCGATCTGCTGTTCGTCTTCAACTATAACCCCCGCCGCTCGTTTACCGACTACGGCTTCCTCGTGCCCCCAGGCAAATACCGCGTCGCGCTCAACACCGACGATACACGCTTCGGCGGCTTCGGACTGACCGACGACTCGATCAATCACTTCACCCAGTATGACGCCCTCTACGCGCCCGAAAACAAAGAATGGCTCAAACTCTATCTGCCCGC
>JAISTS010000094.1 GCA_031272455.1 Tannerella sp.
GGCATACGTTTTGGCGTGGTGCACAGTCTCGACGGCTACGATGAGATTTCGCTCACCGGCGAGTTTAAGGTCTCGATGCCCGAAAAGGAAAAAATTTACACTCCGGAGATGCTCAACCTGCCGCGCACGCAGGAGGCTGACCTGTTCGGAGGCGACACGCCCGAAGCCGCAGCAAAGATATTCGATGCCGTGCTGCGCAACACCGCTTCGGAGGCGCAACGCAACTGCGTGCTTGCCAATGCCGCTTTTGCGATACAGGTAATTTGTCCCGAAAAGAAGATTGCCGACTGCTTCGCCGAAGCCTCCGACTCGCTTGCAAGCGGGAAGGCGCTGGCGGCGCTGAAAAAATTTCTCGAAGTAAACAGCTGATACGATGGCAGATATTCTCGAAACCATCGTTGCCCGCAAACGTCTCGAAGTAGCCGCTCAAAAGCTTGCCATCCCGACGGATATGCTCTTTTCGATGAGCGGGCAGAGGATGGAACGCCCTGTGCGGTCGATGCGTCAGGCTTTGGTAGCGTCGCCGTCGGGCATCATTGCCGAGTTTAAGCGCAAATCGCCGTCGAAAGGCTGGCTGCATCCGGGCGCACGTGTCGATGACGTTGTGCCGCAGTACGAAGTCGGCGGCGCGTCGGCTTGCTCGATACTGACGGATAGCGATTTCTTCGGCGGCTCGTTTACCGATCTGCAAAGCGCCCGCGCGCTGGTGCAGTTGCCGCTGCTCCGCAAGGATTTCATTATTGACGAATATCAGCTTTTTCAGGCGCGGACGATGGGCGCCGATGCCGTGCTGCTTATCGCGGCGGCATTGAAACACGACGAGTGCCGTCATCTGGCGCAGATGGCGCATGCGCTCGAAATGGAAACGCTGCTCGAAATACACAGCGACGACGAGCTGTCGTACCTCAACCCCGACATTGATATGCTGGGCGTGAATAATCGCAACCTCGGCACCTTTGATACTGCGGTCGAGAACTCGTTTCGTCTTATTGAAAAGATACAGTCGCGGCTTGGAACAGGGCGTAATGCCCCCCTGCTCGTGTCCGAAAGCGGCATTTCCGATGTCGCTACGGTGCAAGGGCTGCGCGAAGCCGGTTTTCGCGGTTTCCTGATAGGCGAAACGTTTATGAAAACCGAACATCCGGGAGCGACGCTGAAAGATTTTATCGAAAGGCTAACGGAATGATAATCAAGGTATGCGGTATGCGCGACGCCGACAATATACGTTCGGTCGAGCGGTTGGCGATTGACAGGATGGGATTTATCTTTTATCCGCGTTCGCAGCGCTATGTGGGGAATACTGATATTGAAGCGATTAGCAGCTGTCGGAAAAATAAAGTCGGCGTGTTTGTCAACGCTTCGACCGACGAAATGCTGTCCGTCGCACAACGCTATCGTCTTGACAGTGTGCAACTTCATGGCGATGAGACGCCTGCTGTCTGTCGAGAGCTGACAGCGCAGGGATACACTGTCATCAAAGCATTTAGCATAGCGACTGCCGACGACCTTAAACGGACAGCCGACTACGAAACGGCGGCAGCATATTTCCTTTTCGACACGAAATGCGAAGGCTATGGCGGCTCAGGACGGCGGTTCGACTGGTCGGTGCTGGCTAATTATCAGGGCGATACGCCTTTCCTGTTGAGCGGCGGCATAACGCCCGACACTGCCGACGACATACTGCAATTCAGCCATCCTCAATTCGCAGGCATCGACCTGAACAGCGGCTTCGAGACTGCGCCGGGCGTGAAAAATCTTGACGCGCTGGCTGAATTCACGAAAAAAATCCGAGCTTTTGATAAGTCATAATGAAATTTTATGTCAATGAACCGAATAAACAAACTGTTTGAAACAAAGCAAAATAACATACTGTCGGTATATTTTACGGCAGGGTATCCGCGTTTGAACGACACGCGGACGATTTTGGATGCTCTCCAGCGCGGCGGCGTCGATATGGCTGAGATCGGCATTCCGTTTTCCGACCCTATGGCAGACGGTCCGGTCATTCAGCAGTCGTCGTCAGTGGCGCTGCGCAATGGTATGTCGCTCAAGCTGTTATTTGAGCAGCTGCGCGATGTCCGCCCTTCGGTCAGCATCCCGCTTATTCTGATGGGCTACCTCAATCCGGTGATGCAGTACGGTTTTGAGGCGTTTTGCCGCTCGTGCAGCGAGACGGGCATCGACGGTATGATACTTCCCGACCTGCCATTTGCTGATTATATCACTGATTACAAGCCTGTTGCTGATAAGTATGATCTGAAAGTCATAATGCTGATAACGCCTGAAACATCGGACGAACGCATACGTCTGATAGATGAGCACACGGGCGGTTTTATCTATATGGTATCGAGCGCGTCGGTAACTGGCGCACAAAAGGATTTCGATGCTGCTAAACAGGCTTATTTTCAACGTATTAATGCGATGAACCTGAAAAATCCGCGACTTGTGGGTTTTGGCATCAGCAACTATGCAACTTATTCGGCAGCAGCTGAATATGCATCGGGCGCTATCATCGGCAGCAAATTTGTGCAGATGCTCGGCGAAACGGCATCGGCAGAAGAAGCCGTCAGCCGACTTACATCAGCCATATCTGCCTGAAAGCCAGCATAAAAATGAAGGCGACAAACAGATAATACACCAAAAAAGCGAACATTCCGCGCCTGTCGGAAAACAGATACGCAAAAATCATCGCCGCCGGCATATAGAAAAAGTACAGGAAATCGCCGAAATGCCGTTTCCCGTAGAGAAATATCAGTGCAAACGTAAATATCGCAAACTGAAGCAGATACGATAGCGTTTGACTTGTTCGCAGCGAGGATTCGTACTCTTGAAAGCGCGTGTAAATGAAGGCTACAATCATCATTGCGAAGATGCTTATCAGATTGATAAACTGACTGTCAGATCCCATTTCGCTGAACGGGGATGTGCTTAAGGTCGTCAGAGTGGCGGCAGGGACAGACAGCGCCGCCAAGTCGTGCTTCCACACGCACCACGCCAGCACAAACAGCAGTATGGTCAACAGTCCGACAAGCGTAGCCGCAAAGCTCTTGACATTCAGCATTTTGAACTTGTACATACCGTACCAGAAAAACGGGATATAGAGCAGCAGAGGCGCCCAGAGCAGGCTGCCCAAGCCGATGTAAAACGCTGCATTAAAGGCATCTCCGGTTGTAATCGACTGTTCGGACTTGAAAATCTGGAACACTGCCGGAATGAACAGCAGCAGCGCGACAGACGAAGCCGTGAAAGGTATAAAAACGAGATTGGCGCTGCATAGCAACACAAACATCAGAAAGGGGAGTTTGGTGCTTTGGCGAATGATAACGGTATGATAATTAAACCGTTGCAGCAGCAGTGAATTGCAAACCAAAATAAACGCTCCGACTATGTAAGAGTAATATTTGTTGCCAGGCAGGCTGCACAGATAAATCCACAGCGGCGTGGCGCCATTCTGTGTTTTCGGCGGGAAACCGACGGAATAGTTATACGCAAACGCCCAGCAAAAAACGCTGACAGCAAGCGTGATAAGCACGGTTGACCACTGCGAAAGGTTATGTCCCTTCGAGCGGCTGAATGTCCTTCGTCTGCTTGCGTCATATCCCATAACTATCAGATATCAAAGCCAATATCGTGGCGGTAATATTTCTTGTCGAAGTCTATAAGCGCGGCGCTGCGGTACGATTTTGCCAGCGCTTCAGCCTTGGTCTGCCCCAGCGACGACACAGCCAGCACCCGTCCGCCCGATGTAAGCGTTACGCCGCCTTCGCCCTGCGTCGTACCGGCGTGAAACACAATACTTTCCGTAACATCCGCCAAGCCCGTAATCAGTTTGCCTTTCTCGTAGGCTTCGGGGTAGCCACCGCTGACAAGCATCACCGTAACGGCTGTGCGCGGGTCTTCGTCCGTTGTGTATCTCGCAAGCTGTCCTTTGGCAACGGCTGACAGCAACTCAACAAGGTCGGCTTGCAGGCGCAGCATCACGACTTCAGTTTCGGGGTCGCCCATACGGCAGTTGTATTCGATGACGAATGGCTCGTCGTTAACATTTATCAGTCCGAAGAAGATAAATCCCTTGTAGTCAATATTTTCGGCTGCAAGTCCGTCGATTGTCGGGCGGATAATGCGATTTTCGACTTTCTGCATAAAGGCTTTGTCGGCAAACGAAACGGGCGAAACGGCGCCCATACCGCCGGTGTTCAGCCCCGTATTGCCCTCGCCGATGCGTTTGTAGTCCTTCGCGACGGGCAGGATTTTGTAGTCGCGACCGTCGGTAAGCACGAAAACCGAACATTCCACGCCATCAAGAAACTCCTCAATCACAACCGTTTGGCTCGCTTTGCCGAACTTTCCGCCGAGCATAGCTTTCAGCTCTGTTTTTGCCGTGTCGCGACTGTCGATAATCAGCACGCCCTTACCTGCTGCCAGCCCGTCGGCTTTCAGCACAAAAGGCGGATTGAGTGCGTCGAGAAACGTCTCACCTTCGGCGATATTTGCTTCCGCGACGCTCAAATAACGCGCTGTGGGTATGTTGTGGCGCATCATAAACGCCTTGGCAAAGTCCTTGCTGCCTTCAAGTCGCGCCCCGCTGCGGCTCGGTCCTATCACCGGAACGGCGTTCAGACGTGCGTCGGCTTTGAAATAGTCGTAAATGCCGTTCACGAGCGGGTCTTCGGGTCCGACAACGACCATATCCACAGCGTTTTGCAGCACAAAATCGCCTATTGCGGCAAAATCGTTCACTCCGATAGCTGTATTTGTGCCGACATCAACCGTGCCGGCATTGCCCGGAGCGACGAAAAGTTGCTCTGTCAGAGGACTTTGTGCTATCTTCCACGCAAGCGCATGTTCGCGACCTCCTGAGCCTAAAATCAGTATTTTCATAAAGCTTTACGTTTTAATGACGAAGCAAAATTACGAAAAAAATCTGACCTTCACGATATATCTTTTATTTTAAATGGGTTGAACGACACTTCGCGGTCGTATTCATCGCTGCCATCTAACTTTTTGACACGGCTCACGACGACGATTGTCAACGGCAACGCCAGCACTTCGTACAGCGATTTGAGCACTATCTGCGTTATGATTAATGTCAGCAGATTATCCCACGCTATAATGCCCCAGAAGGCTATCGGGAAGAAAATCAGCGAGTCGGCGCTCTCGCCTGCCAGCGTCGAAACGATAGCTCGCAGCGAGAAATATTTGCCGTTCGACAGCACTTTCATCCTGCTCATCACGAAGGCGTTGATAAACGAGCCGACGAGGAAGGCGCACAGGCTGCCTGCAACGATGCGCGGCGTCATCCCGAAGATAAAATCGAACGCTTCCTCGCCCTCCCAGTATGGCGCTGCGGGCATCAGGATAGCCAGCTGCGTCAGACCGACGACAATGAAGTTGACGCCGAAGCCGACCCAGATTATCAGGCGGGCTTTGCGGTAGCCCCACACCTCGACAATACAGTCGTTGATGATGTACGAGATGGGAAAAACCATCAGTCCGGCGGTCGCCGAAACAAAGCCTAATTGAACAACTTTCGTCTCCAAAAGATTGGAAACGACGAGAAAAACCGTAAACAAAATTCCCATCATCATGAAGGGAAGGGTAATCTTTGATTTCATATCTTGTTTTTTAAGTGGTTATCAAGTACACTTTTTTTATTTTGGTGCACGGTGCACGGTGATTTTGGTGCACGGAATATATGCGAACCGTTTAACTGTTTAACCGTTTAACCGTTAACCATCTACTAACTACTAACTACTTCCCCTAAATCCCCACCTTAACATTATCGCCCGCCTTGAGCGTTACTTCGAGCAGACCCGATTTGACGGGGCACGATTTGGGTTTACCGTTGATGGTTACATTCAGATTGATGGCATAAGGCGGTATCCTGATAAGGAAAGTGCCGCCGGTAAGAGCTTTAAGCCCTATCGTTTGCAGTTTGCCGTCAACCCAGTCAGCCGACACCTCGCCGCCGTTTTGCACACGCAATCCGCTGAAATGTCCGGTTTTCCATGCATCGGGCAGTGCCGGCAGGAACTCGATATATCCGTTTTGGCTCTGTAACAGCATCTCGGCTATTCCGGAACTGCCACCAAAGTTACCGTCGATCTGGAACGGCGGATGGGCACAAAACAGGTTGGGATACGTCCCGCCGCCGTTGGTATAGTTAAATCCCTCGTCGATACAGGGTCTGAGCAGGTCGTTCAGCAGCTTCCACGAATGTTCGCCGTCGTGCAGTCGCGCCCAGAAGTTCACTTTCCACGCCATTGACCAGCCTGTACTCTCGTCGCCACGCGCTATAAGGGTCTGACGTGCAGCCTCGGCAAGTTCGGGTGTCAGCTCTACGGAGATCTCGTTTGCCGGATGCAAGCCGTAGAGATGCGAGACGTGGCGGTGGTGAGGCTCGGCTTCGGTATATGGTTCGAGCCATTCCATAATCCGTCCGTCGGCACCTATTGTTGTGGGCATCAGGCGGTTGCGTTTAGCTGCAACAGTCTGTGCGAAATCGTCGTCGATACCGAGTATCTCAGCTGCCTCGATGACATTGCCAAACAGTTCGCGCAATATCTGGTTGTCCATCGTCGAGCCTGCGCAGATACTCACTTTCGAGCCGTCAGCCATCAGATAGGCATTTTCGGGCGAGGTCGTAGGCGCTGTAACGAGATAGCGCGAGCGCGGGTCTTCGACAAGCATATCTACGAAAAACAGCGCCGCCTCTTTCATAACAGGATAGACATCAGCCAGATACGCCTTATCATTCGTATATAGATAATGATTGAAGAGATGAGCGCACATCCAAGCTGCCGAGGTGTTCGTTGCGCCCCACGAGGGATGCTCGCCCGGTGCAGTAAATTCCCATACATTGCCGAGGATATGCGTTACCCAGCCGCGGGCGTTATAGAACACACGCGCCGTTCGCCGTCCGCTGGGCACCTGCTGTTTAGTCCATTCGATAAGCGGCAGATGCAGTTCCGACAGATTGCACACCTCCGACAGCCAGAGGTTCATCTGAAGATTGATATTGAGGTGATAATCACCATTCCACGGGGTATTTATCGTATTGCACCACAGCCCTTGCAGGTTGGGCGGAAGCAGTCCGGGGCGCGTTGACGATATCAGCAGATAACGTCCAAACTGGAAATACAGCGCCATCAGCGACGGGTCGTTATGGTCGTCGCGGTAGAGCGCCAGACGGCGGTTGATAGGCAGCGCCTCGCGTTCGATGTTATGTCCAAAATCCACATCCACACGCCGATACAGCTCGCCGTAAGCCGCTATATGCTCGCGTCGCAGCGTCGCGTAGTCTTTCTGTTCGGCGGCATCGACGAGCGAATCAACCTGCGCATCGACATCCTGTCCGAAATAATCTGTCGCCATCCCCACGAGCAGGATAGCTTCGGTAGCGTCTTCGACAAGCAGCGTCGTGTCGTCGGCAACGGAAAATGTGCCGCCGTGAGGCAGCAGCACACGCAGACGGGCGCCATAGCGCATCCCCTTGCCTTCGGTCGCAGGCGGTGGCGTCGCCGTTTCGACGGTCTGACGTCCGTAATATTTGTCGCCCTCGTACAGCCTGCCGTACATCTTTATATCGCCGCGGTCAATCTCAATGGTATAGCGTTCGGGGCGGTTCATCCCGACGAAGAACGACAGCGATTTGCCTGTCGAAGCCGTCATACGTATCACCGCCACATCTGCCGACTGCGAGGTGAAGGCTTCGCGAGTATAGGTGTTCGTGCCGCGGCGAAACGTGGTCGTAGCCACCGCCTCGTCGAGGTTCAGCTCGCGACGATAGTCTTCCACCGCCGCTGCGTCGTCATATATATAGTCGATTTTCAGGTTGCCGAGCAGCTGGTAACTGCCATACTGCCCGCGATAGCCACGCTGACTGCCTTCGCCTGCGCAGACAAACGACTCGTACATAAGCTGTTGCGCCTCAGCGTTTTTGCCTTCAAACAGCAGCTCGCGTATGCGTGGTAAAGCTCGCAGTGCATCGGGATTGTCGGTGTTCTGACGGCTGCCCGACCACATCGAAATCTCGTTAAGCACATAATTCTCTTCGTCCACGCCGCCGTCGGGCATCAAACCGATACGTCCGTTGCCAAGCGGCAAAGTCTCTTCCCACAGCTTCGCCGGAGCGTCAAAATGATATGACAAAGGCGTCCTGACAGCATCACTGCCCACATAATCGCATCCGCCCAACAGCATCGCCTCCGCACAAATCGCATAGAGGATTTTCTTCATATAGCTTTTTTTTTGAGGGCAAAGGTACGAATTTAATTTTTCAGGTGCAAGGTGATTTTTGGTGCGCGGTGCACGATTAAAAAAAATCGCATTTGCAAGTATTGAAAAAAAACCGCAAAAACTTGCACGGTTGTAAAATTACAACTATCTTTGCATCGTGAATTAAAATTTACCGGCTTGTGAAAATTTGGAAAGTCAAAGAAATAATAGCCAGAATCGAAAGCGACGGTTGGTATTTCGTAGCGCAAAAAGGCAGCCATCGGCAGTTCAGGCATACTATAAAAACGGGGACGTGTTACGGTTCCCGGAAACTTGAACGACGATATGCCGCCGGGTACAGCAAAGAGTGTATTAATTCAGGCAGGGCTTGTATAATCGCTGCCACAACAGGATAAATATGGAAAAAGTAATAGTAACAGTAGAGATGACGGATAACAACTATTCCGCATATTTAGAGCGACTTCCGGGATGTGTTTCGACGGCGTCAACGTTTGCCGAATTAAAGCGGAACATATCCGAAGCCATTGAGTTTCATCTCGAAGGGATGCGCGAAGAAGGCGATGTTGTCCCATTGGCGGAATACGAATTAGTTTATCGGTTCGACCCCGAAAGCTTGCTGCGGCATTATAACGGTATTTTTACTCATGCTGCACTGCAACGTCTTACGGGCATAAATCAACGTCAGTTGCAGCGCTATGCTTCCGGCAACAGCAAGCCGCTTGACCGACAGGCAAAAAAAATATCTACCGCACTGCATCATCTTGGCGAAGAACTTTTAGCAGTCGAACTGTGATTTTGGATTTTTATTCGACACTGTCAGTTGAGGTAAGAGATAAGATCCAGTATGCTTTTCTTATTGTCCGTCGCGCCCCTGTCATACCGAAGAAATTTTTGAAACATATCGAAGGCACAGACGGGCTGTAGAGATACGTATTGAATATCAGGGCAATATTTACCGCGTATTCTGCTGTTTCGATGAGGGGAAGATTGTCGTCCTCTTCAATGCCTATCAGAAGAAAGCGCAAAAGACAGACCGACATAAGATAAAATTTGCCGAAAAGCTTAAAAATGAATATTTTAAAACAAAAGATAATGAAAACGGAAATGACTGAAGAAAAAAGTGCAGCGATACGCAGTTGCCAGACCTTTGACGAGTTGCTTGATGTCGAATACGGCAAAACGGGAACGCCGACGCGCGACGATTTTGAGGCGCGAGCCGAGCAGTTCTACATCAGCGAAATGCTGAAAGCCGCACGGGTGGAAGCGAAAATAACGCAGGAACAGCTCGCAAGTAAAATCGGAACGAAAAAAAGCTATATCTCGCGCCTCGAAAACGGCAAATGCGACATACAACTCTCGACGCTCTATCGAATTTTTCAAACCGGACTGGGCAAAACCGTCAGCGTGCATATATATTAATGTACGCGCGAACAATAGATATATAGTTGTCAGTAGATGGTTAACGGTTAAACGGTTCACGCCGTGTACCGTGCACCTTGCACCGTGTACCGTGCACCAAGAAATAGCAGTCAATAGGGGTGGGGCGAAAAAAAAAATCGCGCCCTGAATAGTGTGTAGCGGCGATGTTTGAAAAAAAATAAGAAAAATTAAAAAAAAAGTCTTAAAAAATTTGCACAGTTCGATTTCTTTTCTTTATCTTTGCGGTGATAATAGAAACATTCACAGAAAAACAATATTTTCTTGGAAATTAAAATTTATGTAGTATGAAGAAAATTAATAACTTATCGAAAATCATCCTCGCCATCACTTTGCTGTTCGGGGGAGAGGGGTATTTGTTTGCGCAAACGTACTGGGGAACCGGATGCTGGACTTGCGAAGGTAATCCTTTTACTATAATTACGAGCCAAGAGTCCGGCATTCAGATTGATGGAAATTCATGGGCGTATTATTTTGGTGGAGTTTATTCTGCTTATTCAAACGCCGATATTGCCAATTCGCGACCAGCAAATGACACTGTAGTTAATCAATCATCGCAGCCCGTTACACTTCCACCATCGTTAGCATACACATATTATGATAATAGTTCAAACAGATGGAAAAGAGTAGTTTGGACATACGGATTTTATACATCATTCAATGGACGCGATACGAATTCTGATTCAATTGACGATTTATGGGATTGGGTATCGGTTGCAACTGCTTCTTATTATGATGATGTGTACTATCCTACTATAACTTATACTGACGGATTAGGAGTTGTTCACAATTGTATTCCAAATAATACTCATATTACAAGCACAAATGGAGCGTATAACAATAAAGGTGGTTTTACAGCTCCATCTCATTCGGATGACCCTCTACAGGTATATATAAATGGAGGTTCAATTTACGTTCCGCTTCATTTTAATCATTTTCAATATATAACTCCACAATACAAACATTGGACATACTCCTACAATCCATTAACCAATTCTTGGACATCTGGTTCAGATCCCGGTTTCACTGCAGTAACTGATGGGCAGATAATAATTAATGCAGGAAAAAGTGTACGACTTCATGCTACGGATCCTGCGATAACAAAAACAGGCAGTATTAGTGCGGCTAAACTTGTACTTGCAGACCCTAATGACGTATTTGTACGGTTTGATGCCACTTATGATAAGCCCAATAACGTAACAATTTATTCAACGACAGGAAGTGGTGCGACAATATCGAATAGCGATTTTTTAACAATAAATAGTCTAACAAAAGGTCTTGGGTTCTGGAATGGTGTTGCTGCTACTAATAATGTTCTTGTTAAGCAAGGTTATTTATTTTTAGGACCAAACACTGGGACGCCGAACGAAAAGTTCTCGGTTAATCAAACATCAGGTGGTGGTACGGTTTACATTGAAAACTACTGGCGTCAGGGAGATGTTAGTGATAATGGTATTGCTGCACACGATGTAATGATTGATTTCACTTCATTCACTCTTGGAGCCTTTCCCCTTTATATTTCAAACTCCAATCAATGCAAGGAAATAATTTTCAACAAGGCATTTGCTCCAATTTTGAGCAGCAGTGGATCAGTTAATATAGGCGTAGCAGGAGCAGGCAGTAATGTAGCTGGGCGTGGTAACGGTACAGTACGATTCAAACAGCCAGTAACCTTTACTAATGGTACCGGTGCGATAATAGTTCATGGCGGAAATATTGAATTTGAATCAACTGCGCCATATACATATAGCGATAATACTGCTTATCATGAGTTTATTGCAAACAGTGGTTGTGCGCCCGGCAATATACATTTTCAGGGTGGTGCAGTGTCCGTAACAAAAAGGACAGGTGAGACTTACTGGAAAGCTGCCAATCTGATAAAAACAGAAGTAGGTTCAACGGTAACATACAACATTTCCGGCTCAAGCAAAACAAACTGGATAGCAGGCGACAGCATTTGGCTGAGAAACGATGTCACTTTCACTCTAAGTACGAGCGACTCTACAAACTGGTTTGCGGGGAATCATATTTTTGCCGAATATTGCAGTGATGCAATTACCTATGATCATCAGGGCACGGGACATATTACTTGGAAGGCAGGTACGAACATAGAGCTTTATCCTACGGTTTCGTTCTCAAAAACAAATTCTAATAACGGGCGTATCTGGTGGTATGCCGGAAACAATATCAACACTCATAACTCGGTAACGTTCACTCATGGCAATAATACTGCTGCTGCGTCGCCATTAACAGCGAACGGTACAAAGTGGGAAGCCGTTAACAACATTATAGTTGATCAGAACAATACTTGCTCAACACCTGTTACAGTCAGCTTTACCAATAGTTCCACAACTACAACTGACGATTATATGTGGTGGTATGCAGGGAATGATGTTAAAGTTCAGGGAACAAATACGGGTAATCGCATTAATGTGAACTTTACAAATAACGCAGCCAATTCGGATGCTTCCACAAACTTTATGAAATGGGAGGCACATAGTGGAAATATTGACATTGATTTTGCTACAATTGCATTTTCTACTACCAGCAACAGCAAGGGCTATACGGAATGGTATGCCTACAACAATATTTTGATGGACAATAGCTCTGTTGATTTTACAAATGCAGGAACTACATCGAGCGCCAAAACGTATTGGTATGCTTATAATGATGATATCAATGCTAATAACACACCGATTACGTTTAATAATACGGGCGAAGGTTATACTCACTGGAAAGCCGGTCGCGACATTCTGTTGCATGACAACAGCCCGACGTCGTTTACTGATGCTGCAACGACTGACTATATTTGGTTGGAGGCGAATCGTGATTTCCGCACAGGCGTAGCCAGTCCGTTGACTATTGATCACGCAAGCCCGGCATATATCAAAATTGAGGCGACGAATCGCAATATCTGGACGCAAAGCTCTGTGGATATTGTCAATTCGGGTACGGGCAACAATACCGATATTTATGCCGGAATGGATATTCGCCTCGACAGCACATTGACTTATACTGCATCGCAACCAATTAATTACGTCAAGATGCGTGCCGATCAGGGTGATATTATTGTCAATACCAGAACAAGCGACGTTATACACGATGCTACTAATAGTTATTGGGGGGTGGCACCTGACTGGTGCGATGGTAACCGTGCAGCGGTGAACTTTACGCTTAAAGATGCCGGATATACGGAATGGTGGGCTGCTCACAATATCATTGCAACCGACTCAATAAAACTGCATTATGACAATAAGAATGTGGGTGATGTTTTGTTCCACGCGGATCAGAACAATATCGACCTTCGCCGTCCGGTAATTATTGATTACGGCTCAACTAACAATATTACTTTTGAGGCGGTTAACTCAACATTGAGGCAAAACAAACATTCATCCAATGGCGGCAGTTATAATGGTACTCAAAATATCAACCTCGGCGGTTCGGATTTGCATGATGCAAAAGGAAATATCCGCACAAGCGACTCGGTGATTATCAACCGTTCGTCGTCAAGCGATCCGGGCATTACGAAGTTTGAAGCCTACAACGATATTCAGACCGCAATGGTTGATTTCATTGGCAATTCCGGCTCAACGGGCGACACGACTTATGTCAACTCGAAAGCCGGCGACCTGTGGCTTGGCTACAGCTGGGAAAATCCGGCAGCGTGCGGAACAAGTAGTAATAATCCTGAATCTTCGGTTAGTTTTGACCTTAACCGCTTTGTTTACAATACTCCGAACGCTACGACCGACGGACTGCTGCTTTTGACAGCCGGTTACGACGATGCCGGTACGGACAAATATGGCGGCGGAAATATCTACTTCACTCATATTGTTGACAACCTGCTGAAGGCGGGGAACAACCGTACCGAGATAAGCATACCGTACTCGAATATGTTTATGTGTTCAAATCCGGACGGTGGTCTTTATGGCATCGATTATGAGCGTGCAGGTATTATCAGCGGCGTATGGCGTTGTCAGGCGAGTGTAAGTGGAGTTAAGCAATGTACAGACACCGGTCTGATTCATATCGGAAACAAGGGTGAATTGCTTGTCAATGCCGGTACGCGCGGTAACATCATTTTCAATAATGGCGGTTATCTTGATTTTCAGGACGAAACGGGCGTTACCAAATTCCTGACGCAGTGGGGCGATATAGATATGCGCGATCCGTTTAATGTAGATTCGATGCGCGGCGGTTTGCTGTTCTATGCTAACAGTCTCGACCCGAATAAATTAACTTATAACTGCGGCTGCGAAGAAAAGCGCAACAACGTTTATCTGCAAGATTTCCAATACACAGCAGTACAGAACAGCGGAAGCGTGTTTGTAGGCGCCGATAACAATATCAAGCTCAACTATGGCGGTTTGAAAAATATTGCCACTCAACGCGATCCGTTCTTTAGTAACAATGCGGGTTATGATGGTGTTGGTTGTGGCTCGTTCTTTCATTGCGATGCCGACACTGCAGAGAATCACGCTCGCGATCTTATCCTGAATTTCGACACCGACATCAACGGCTCTTCGGTAGGTTCGGGCGGTTTTGCTGCTGTCTCTTCCGACCTTATTGATGTTTACAAGAATATGGTGTTCCACGGTGGTCAGGGCAGCGGTATGAGCACTGTTCCGACATACACCACTTTGCATGGCGCAAGCGTAGCAGGCTACGGTCTGTATATCCTTACTCAGGCGAACAAAAACAATTACACCAAGAACGACCACGACGTAAATGCCAATTCCAATCCATTGATTGGTGCGGCTTGCGACGATGAGGAGTGTACTAATAGCTACTTACATAACACGGCTCGCGTAACGTTCCACGCCGATGCACGTATTTATACACAGGCTCAGAAATCGATTATCGCATCGCCGGTGCTTGAGACCTACGGCAATCTCGACTTGAACACTCATCTCGGTCAGGTGGCCGGCGGCCGCACGGCAATCACTATCCGCACCGACAGTCTGATTATGCACGACAGTCTGATTATCGACGGCACCAAGACTACCTTCGAGCCGTGGTCGGATATGCCTCGCAATATGCCGGTATTTAAACTTGGACATCAGCGGTTTAC
>JAISTS010000129.1 GCA_031272455.1 Tannerella sp.
TAAACCTAACAGGTCTTGGAGACCTGTTAGGTTTTGCGTCTTCAAACCTGACAGGTTTTGAAAACCTGTTAGGTTTAATATCCCCCCTAATCGCCTCAAACTCCGCCCAGAGCGCATCGAGGAATAGCGGCTCGATGACTTTCAGGATATTCTCTTCGCTCGTATAGTGTGCGCCGAAGTCGTGGCGCTCGTCGGCGTTCATAACCGACTGAAACATAGCGCCGAAGATGGCGGGCGATATTTTTGACCAGTCCAAAGTGCAACATTCGAGCAGGGCGTTGCGCATACGGCTGTCGAAGTCGGCTGTTTCGAGGCGTTCGGCAAACAGCCCGCCGTTGACATAAGGGAACTTATTCAGTTGCTCGTCAATGGTTTGCAGGCGTTTATCATAAGGTTGATTGAGGGTTGAAAATATCTTGTCGATATGCAGGGCGAGATCGCAGCCGTCGATGTTTGTGCGGTTAACAATATAGTTATGAAACAGCGACGGTTCGAAGATTTCGGTGTCGTCGGCAAAGAGGCAGAAGAGCAGGCGTACAAGGTAGAGTTCGAGTTGATGACCTGAGTAGCCGACGGCTTTCAGTTGGTCGTGCAGCCGTCCCATCGTTTCGGCGGCTTTCATATTTACTGCTTCCTGGCGGCGTGATTCTATTTCGCGGTAACCTGCGAGTTCGGAAAAGAGGTCAACGTATTCGGGCAGTTTGGCGAGTGTAAAAGCGGTCATTTCGGCATTTTGCGCGAGGTCGTAGTAATGGAAGCGGTTGAAGTCGCAGATGAGAATGGCTTTTGGCAGGTCTTCGGGTGGTAGTGCATTGGCATAGTTTTTCGCCTGCTCGAAAGCCGCCGCCATATCTTTGCCGGGCGATTTCATTTCGATCAGGATATGCCCTTTCCAAAAGAGGTCGATGTAGCCGTTTGAGCCGTCGCGCAGTTTGACTTTCTGTTCAAAAATCGCCATCTGCGAGCGCGACACGCCAAAAATGCCGAGTAAGCCCGTTTCAAACGTTTGGGCGTCGGCTTCTTCGCGGGCTGTCGGTGCACGGTCGCGCCATTCATTGACAAATTCCGCTGCGCGGGCTTTAATTTCGTTCCAACTAAGAGACATCTGTTTCGAAAATAATATTTGCAAAGATAACAATTTTCAACCTAACCTACCCGCCAAAGCCACAAAAAAACCATCACCCAACCTCCACCATCACCGGCGCGTGGTCTGAAAAGACGGCTTCGGGATAGATGGCGGCGGATTTGAGGCGGGGTTTGAGGGCGTCGGTAACGATATGATAGTCAATGCGCCATCCCAGATTCTTGGCGCGGGCGCCTGCGCGGAAACTCCACCAGCTGTACTGGTTCGGCTCCTTGTTGAACTCGCGGAACGAATCCACAAAACCCAGCTCGATAAAGCGGTCGAACCACTCGCGCTCTTCGGGCAGGAAGCCGGACACTTTGCCGTGCCGTTCGGGGTGGTTGATGTCTATCGGTTTATGGCAGATATTGTAGTCGCCGCAAATCACGAGGTTGGGACGTTGCTTGCGCAGGTCGAGCAGGAACGCCGTGAAAGCGTCGAGAAACGCCATCTTGACTGCCTGTCGCACCTCGCCCGTCGTGCCCGAAGGGATGTAGGCACAGACCACGCTCGTGTCGCCAAAATCGGCGCGGACGACCCGCCCTTCGCTGTCATATTCGGGTATTCCCATGCCAACGACGTAATTATCAGGTTTTTGCTTACTGAAAATAGCCACGCCGCTGTATCCGCGTTTCTCTGCCGAATGGACGAGTTGATGCTGATAACCGAGCGAGCTAAACGTCAGGGCGTCAATCTGTTCGGGTTGCGCTTTGGTTTCCTGCACGCAAAAAACGTCGGGATTTGTCTGCCCCAGCCATTCAAACAAGCCCTTGCCTGCCGCCGAGCGGATGCCATTGAGATTTAAAGATATGATTTTCATTTTACGGTCTGTATGAAGTTGTCAATATGCCCTCGCAAACAGCACTTTACGCGGCGAAGGTTGCCCTGTTACCATACATTTACCCGCCGTGCCGTCGTCGGTGAGCGGTATGCAGCGGATGGTCGCTTTCGTCTCGTTCTTGATCTGTTCTTCCGTCGCTGCCGTGCCATCCCAGTGAGCCATAATGAAATAGCCCTCTTCGATCTTGGCTTTGAACTCGTCGTAGGTCTCGACGCTGATGGTACGTTCTTCGCGCAGGCGCAATGCTTTCCGGTAGATATTTTCCTGAATATCAACGAGCAGCTGCTTGATGCGCGTTTCTATCCCGTCGCAAGGCACGGTTTCTTTTTCGAGCGTATCGCGGCGCATCAGTTCGATGGTGTTGTTTTCGAGGTCGCGACCGCCCATAGCTAAACGCACCGGCACGCCTTTCAGCTCGTATTCGGCGAATTTCCAGCCGGGTTTTTTGTTGTCGGCGTCGTCATATTTAACGCTGATACCCAACGCTTTGAGGTTGTCGGCAATTTTGATGGCTTTTTCGCTGATTTGCGCCAGCTGTTCGTCGCTTTTATAAATCGGGATGATGACGACCTGCGTAGGAGCGAGCAGAGGCGGGAGCACCAGCCCGTTATCGTCCGAATGAGCCATTATGAGCGCCCCGATAAGCCGTGTAGAGACGCCCCACGAGGTTGCCCAGGCGTAATCCGTTTTGCCTTCGCGGTCAATGAACGTAACGTCGAACGCCTTGCCGAAGTTCTGTCCGAGGAAGTGCGAAGTGCCTGCCTGCAAGGCTTTTCCGTCCTGCATCATTGCTTCGATGCAGTAGGTCTCGACGGCGCCTGCAAAGCGTTCGCTTGCCGTTTTGATGCCGCGCACGACGGGCAATGCTATAAATTTTTCCGCAAAAGTGGCATAAATATCCAATATTTTCAGCGTTTCTTCTTCGGCTTCGGCGCTCGTAGCGTGAGCCGTATGCCCTTCCTGCCAGAGGAACTCGGCTGTACGCAGGAACAGGCGCGTCCGCATCTCCCAGCGCATCACGTTAGCCCACTGATTGACAAGGATCGGCAGGTCGCGATACGAATGTATCCAGTTGCGGTAGGTGTTCCAGATAATCGTTTCCGAGGTCGGGCGGATAATCAGTTCCTCTTCGAGCTTGGCGGCGGGGTCAACCACTACCCCACTGCCGTCGTCAGCATTTTTCAGGCGATAATGCGTTACCACAGCACATTCTTTCGCAAAACCTTCGACGTGGTCGGCTTCGCGGCTCATAAACGATTTCGGTATCAGCAACGGGAAATATGCGTTCTGATGCCCTGTCGCCTTAAACATATCATCCAAAGCGCGTTGCATCTTCTCCCAGATAGCGTAACCGTAGGGCTTAATAACCATACACCCGCGCACCGCCGAATTTTCGGCTAAATCCGCCTTAATCACCAGATCCTGATACCATTGCGAATAATTCTCACTCCGAGACGTAAGCTCTTTTAATTCTTTTGCCATTTTTATCTTTTATCTTT
>JAISTS010000070.1 GCA_031272455.1 Tannerella sp.
GCTGTCGTTCATCGGATGGTATCTGTCCGAAGACGCCAATATCAACGACCTGTCGCAAAGGTTCGTGTTCGACCCGACAACGGTTTACACCACTAACACAACGTATTACGCCATCTTCGGCAGTAATTATGTCGTACAGTTCCTCGACGGCTACGGCAAAGTGGTCTATTCCGAACTTGTAGTCGCCGGCGGTCATGCTATGCCTCCGGGCAGTTCGCAGTTGCCTGATATGAACGACTTTATGCCCGAAGACAAGGTGTTTGAGAACAAATGGGCGTACAGCGCTACGCCTTTCAACGGTGCGTTCAATTTCGAGTTGACAGAGATCAATCAGAATATGACGCTCGTGCCCATCCTCTACGATGCTGTAACGATCTATTTTGAGACCTACGGCACGTTCGTAGCGCCCATACGCGCGAAGAAAGGCGAAGCGATAGGCACCATTTCGCCCTTCCCCGATCCCCTTTCGATTGACAGGCGCGGATACAGCCCGATGCACTGGTCGCTCGTCAGCGGCGACAGCGGCGCAGGCGACGCCTTCAACAGCGATAATGAGGACGTTAGCCCCGACAAGCTCGACCCGAATTACATCCTGAACGAGAACGTGCACCTCTATCTACACTGGGTGCCGATAGAGAACGCCGCCACGTATCGCGTCATCTATTGGGTTGAAAAGGCTAATCTCGGCATCAATTTCACGCCACAGCCGGGTAATCCCGACCATTATGTATTCGGATATGCCGAGACTGCGCACCGTATCTGTACGCCGGATCAAACCGTCGGCGGTCCGGGCAGCGGTGCCGACATCATTTTCGACACCAATGATATGCCCGACATCAACATCTTTAATATAGACGACCCGATGCGCTATGCCGAATGGCAATACACGGAATTCACGACCGTCATCTTGACCGAAATAGAAGAGGAAGTCAGCATCGTCAATGTCTATTGCAAACGCAAGGTATTCAGCATTTTGTTCAATTTGGGAAATGCCAACAAGACTATGGATTTCGACTCCGACCACGACGGCATAACGGAACATTACACCAATCCGACAGGTGTTCCCGATCCCAATCCGTACCGTATGTATATGAAGTTTGAGGACGATATCGCTTCCCGCTGGCCCCACCCGACGTCGGGCGCTACCTTCGCCGACGGTCGCGCTGACTATGCAAACTATACAATATTTAATTACTGGAATCCGACAGCCGTAAAAAATCTTGCGCAGCCGACAGTCAATATGTGGACAACGCCGCGTATCGTCGCCAATGCATCCATGATGCTGAACATCGCATCCATGCTTGCCGACATCACGGAATATACGCTGACGCTTGCGGTAACGAACATAGCGACAAGACACATGTATGTCCGCTATTATGCCGAAGTTCAGACCCCCGAACCGTCGTGGGAAGCTATCCTGCCGCACCGCTACTATACGGACGCCTACGGAACGACTAAATACTTCGTTCTGATGCCCGAATACAACGCCGAAGTCTGGACAGGCGGCGCGGGTATGGCGGCAAAGACGATCCCCGGTATGGAAACGGTGGTCTGGGCTGACGATTTCAGCGACGGCGAAGATTACAACTACGAAGGTTACTACACATCCACCCCGCCCGAAGGCGTATATCGTAACTTCTATTATATACGTAATATATATACGCTGACGTATGATTTTATGGGACATACGCCCGAAAATCAGCCATATACCGAGATACAGCTCTGTTACAAGGCGCCGCTCAACGACCACGATATTGTGCCCGAACCGGTGCCCGGATATGTGTTTAAGGGCTGGTATGCCGATGCGAAATGTACGCTCCCGTTTAATTTCAATTCGACTGTGCCGGCGCAAAATCTTGCAGTGTATGCCGAGTGGGAGAGCCTCGACAACACCATCACGTTTGTCGAATCCGACGGAACGGCGCTTGCCAACGATGGCAGCGACAAGCAAGGCGTAGCCGACGGCTTTACCGTCAATCTCAACAACCTGACCATTGGCGGCATCGTTTATACGCCCGGATACAACGACCCCGAGCGCGGCTCTTTCCTCGGATGGGATTATTTTCCCGACGAATTTAGCCTTAAAGCGCCGTTCCCTGTTAATATGAAAATTTATCAGGACTGGAAACTGTATGCACGCTGGCAAACGGACGGATTGACAATCACGTATTTCAATTCCGACGGCTCGACGATACTGACGGTTGACAATGCAGCCGGATCAGGCTACGAACTGGGTGCACAGGCGCAGGTGCGCGACGTCGGCGGAGTTACCGTACCGAGCGGCAAACAGATGCTGGGATGGCGCGTTGACGGTATGGGCGTGGTTTATCAGGCATACAGCAGTATTCCCGTAACGGGCAATCTGAGGCTCTATCCCTATATCGCTACGCTGACCGAATCGCTTATCCATCTGACCTACAAGTCGAATTACTCAGGAAGCACCGTTCCCGACCACGTAGTGGATCTGGCAAACGGCGGTAACCTGAAATTGGCGACGGCGGTCGAAGTGCCGAGTTTCGTTCGACCGCAATATACGCTCGCCGGATGGAATACGAAAGCCGACGGCTTGGGCGACCACTACGACCTCGGTCAGATGTTCAGTATGCCGTTCAGCGACTATACGCTGTATGCCGAATGGGAAGTGGCTCAATATTCGATTAAATATGTCGCCGACTGGGATACGGCAGCGATTGGCAATCCGCTTCATTACACGGTGCTTGCCAACGATGTGCAGCTCAATCCGCCCGGTAAAAAAGGCTATACGTTCAACGGATGGAATATACAGAGCGATTCAGCAAGCGTCGCACCGCTGAACAACGTAACAGCCCTTCCGGCAGGCATTTATGGCAACCTGACCGTAACGCCGCAATGGAATATAATCAACTATACGATTGATTATCTGAACTGTACAAATGTGCTGAATCCGACGACGTACAACGTTACGACGCCCTATTTCTCGCTCAAACCGCCTGTCGAACCGGGCAAGACCTTCGTCGGATGGACAGGAACCGACATTTCGGGCGTACAGCCGCGTATGACCGTCGCCATTCCCAAAGGCTCTGTCGGCGATCGCGAATATACGGCGCACTGGGGATTCCAGTTCGACGAAGATACGATCTACGCCTGCACGCCGCCCATTATCCTCGAAAGCGGAAACGACGCTACTTCGTACGAATGGTTGCTGCCCAACGGACATTCGCTCCGCACACCGAACATACACGCCTCGCTGTCAGGACAGTACGTTCTGAAAAGCAACTACGGCACGCAGTCTATCGTTACGATGGATACGATTGTCGTGCTGTTCCCGTTCGAGACGACAGACGGCATCATCACCACCGCACACAACTCCACAGGACAGTCTAACTCATTCTCAGTCAACGTCAATCCCGCATTTACCGACGTAACTTACAAGTGGACTTTCCCCGACGGCACGCAGGCGACTTCGTCCTCGCCCTCGTTTACGTTCGACAGCGACGGACAGCACGTCATCTCAGTCGAAGTTACGGTACGCAAAGGCGCTTTCGAGTGCTCACGCACGCTCACTCACAACCTGACGCTACAAACGACACCACCCACCACCACAACCAGCAGCAACCGAGGCTTGTTCGTTGACCAGAACGTCGCAGGAGGCGCTCACGACGGCAGTTCGTGGACCGACGCCTTCACGACCATTGACGAAGCGCTGGCTATCGCAGGCAGCGGCGACTATATCTGGGTAGCCAAAGGCGATTACAGCTCGACCACGGGCGGAGCTTATTCGATAAAGAGCGGCGTCGCCATCTTCGGCGGGTTCAACGCTACGGAAACCAATCTGTCGGAACGCAATTTCGCAGCCAACCCGACCATTATGCGCGGCGTGGGAACAAGCGTCGTTACCTTCGTCAATGCCAATTCCAATACGCGGATAGACGGCTTCATTATCGAAGGCGGCACGTCGGCAAGCGGAGCGGGCATTGATATGAAAAATTCTTCGCCCGTCATCGCCAACTGCATTATCCGCGGAAATACGGCAACGGACAAGGGCGGCGGCATAAATATGGACGGCGGAAGTCCTATATTATATAATGTAGAAATCAGCGGCAACACGGCGGCGAAGGGCGCGGGAATTTTCGCCGACAACGCCACCCCGCAACTGACTAACGTAACGATAGCCGGCAATCTGGCTTCGCAGACCGGCGGCGGGATGTACAACAGCAACGCCAATCCGGTGATACGCAACAGCATAGTCTGGGGCAACCGCGCAGGCGCCAATCCTAACGTGGCAAACGTCGCGTCGAATCCCGATTTTGCCAGCAGCATTGTCGAAGGCTCCGGCGGCAGCTCATCGTGGAACAGTGATTTTGGCGTAAATACCAGTAACAATCTCGACATCAATCCGGGATTTGTGCGCAATGGCTTCGATTTGCAGGGCAACAGGCAGACGGGCGACTACAAACTGAAATCTGCCGGCGGAGCAGTTGATCGCGGGAACAATTCCTATCTCAACAACTCGCTGACGCTGTGGGACGTCAACCTGCAAAATCCGTCGAATGTCGGTGTTTACGCGGTCGTTCCCTTCGATCTGGCTTATCGCCAAAGGATTGAAAACAGCGTAGTTGACCTCGGAGCTTACGAAGCCGACAGTCCGACTATCGATGTTTACCTTGTCCGTCAGGTCATTATGCCGTCGGTCGAAGGAGTAACAACCTCGCCGGTTGCGGGCGTTTATTACGTGTTGAGTTCGCACGATTTCACGTTCACCGTCCATCCGAAAGAGGGATTCAGCATCGCGCAAATGCACATCGCGACCAACATTCCGCAACGCGACGAAGACGGGATTGTAACCGTCTATAACGCCGACGGAACAGCCTCGGTAACAATTATGAGCATCACTGAGCCAATCATGGTTGACATCACCAACGTCATCCGGACGACCGGAAATGAAGCGATTGTCAGCGACCGCGTATGGGCGTTCGACGCGACGCTCCACATCGAGACCGAAGCGCCTTCGGAAGTGCGGATTTACAATATGTCGGGACAGCTCCATAAGATCGAGCGCGCCTCGGCAGGTCATACCGCCATCAAACTGCCTGCGGGATTTTATGCGGTGGCGCTGAACGGACGTGTGTATAAAATAATTGCCAAGTAAGGAAAAGTTAGCCTTCCCGCAGCCTTCGGCTCTTCTGCCGGAGAAGTTCCGAAGCTGCGGGAACGGCTTTTTTCACAAACCGCAAAAAAAATATACAAAAAATGCAAATTTTACAGCGTTTCAACTCAATATAACAGTCTGTTTTCTTAATAATTGCAAACAAAATAATTAACATAAAAAACTATGAATTATATTTGCAAGCAAAAGTAGAGATGAGCAATGGAGAAACAAAGGAGAGTATTTGAAATTATCAGGTCGCGAGTCGGAGTCTATCAGCTGGCAGACACTCTGGCGGATGTGCTGGGAATAAGCACCGACGCCGTTTACAGGCGTATGCGCTGCGAAAAAGAGCTGACGTTCTCGGAACTGTGCAAACTGTGCGAACGGTTCGACCTCTCAATGGACGATATGTTGCTGACAAACAACGAGAAAGGCAGCAGCAATGTCGTGCTGTTCTACAACATGGCAAAATATTTCAATCCTTTGCTGTATATTGAGCACCTGCGAACCCTGCTCAACGAAATGAAACGAATCAGGGCAGCCGAAAAGAAGGAAATGATCGTTACGGTGCACGATTTCCCGTTCTATCATTACAGCGGATTTTACGACCTGCTGTGTTTCAAGCTGTATATGATTTACGACCTTGGCGGCGTGGGGTTTATGAGCTATGAAGATTTTTGTTCGCGATTAGACAAAAACGAGATTATGGGGCTGCTGAAAGAGATACGCAATGCTTACAACGATATCCCTTCGAAAGAGATATGGACAAACCGTATCGGCGACCCGCTCATTGCCTATATCAGCCATCATTACAAACTTGCAGGCGCACGCTACAAAGCGATGTCGCTGCTTATGCTCAATCAGGTGAAAGAGGTTGTAAAACAGGTCGAAACGGATGTCGGCGCCGGTCGCAAAGACCACGGAACCAAGGCTCCGTTTGAACTCTATGTCTGCCCCTACCCTGTCGGCAATACAATTTCGGTCAATGTTGACGGAAAAAAATCAAGCATTACAAGCCTGACAGCCATCAACGACGAAGTGTTCAGCTATAAAAACAGCTTTTGTACCGATCTGGAACACTGGGTACGCAGTTTGCTGTCGCGCTCGAAGCTCATCAGCGCCACCAACAGCGAATGTCATTATTATTTTCTCTCAATATACGAGAAAATCAACGAAGTAATCCATCAAATAGAAAATTCCTGACCGTCAGGCAAATATAAATTCCGGCAAGCCTGCGGGATAAGTGCATATTTCATAAGGAAAATAAAAAGTAAAACGGGCTGTATCAGCCCCCAAAAAAGATTGCAATGAGAAAGGTTTCAGATTTTGTTGCTCCGGCACTTTTGCCGCTGGGACTTGCTGTCTGCACGATTTTGATCGCATGCAACAAGCAGGAAGATTTCACGCCTTGCTTTTTCAATGCCGACAGCGGCAAGTTCGGCTATGTAAATATCGAAGGAAAGAAAGTCATCGAACCGCGTTACGACTTTGCCGACGCCTTTTCAGAAGGATTGGCGCGCGTGCGACTTAACGAGCGTTGGAATTATATCGAGCGCAAGGGTAAATTCTATTACGACGTGTTTGCCGAAAACCGCGACGCCCTCAACCTGAAAGGCGAATGGGGCTTTATCGACAAAACCGGTCAGGTGCTTATCCTGTTTCTGTTCTATTCCGAAGTGGGCAATTTCCACGAAGGAATGGCTGCCGTAAAATCGGAGAAATGGGGCTTCGTGAACCGTAAATGGGACGAAGTGATACCGTTTCGCTACGACGAATGTGGCGATTTTTCCGCAGGTCTCGCCCCCGTCAGCATCAATGGCAGATGGGGCTATATCGACAAGTCGGGCAAGGAAATCATCGCGCCGCAATACGACAGCGGCAACAGCTTTTCAGAAGGACTTGCCGCCGTTCAGCGCAACGGAAGATGCGGCTTTATCGACAAACACGGCAACGAAGTTATAGCCCTGAAATTCGATGCCTGCGCCGACTTCTCCGAAGGACTTGCTGCCGTGAAAATCGGACATAAATGGGGCTATATCGACCGGAAAGGGCGCGAAGTAATCCCCGCTCGCTACGAGACCTGCAACAAGTTTTCCGAAGGGCTTGCCTCAGTGCAACATAACGGCAAATGCGGCTTTATCGACAAGCACGGACGCGAAATCGTTCCGCCGAAATACGACTTCAGCCATAATTTCAGCGAAGGACGCGCCGCCGTCTCGCTGAATGGCAAAATGGGCTTTATCAATAAGTTAGGCGCAGAAATTATCCCCTTCAAATACGACAATGTGATGTACAGTTTCCTTAACGGCATCGCCCACGTGATAATCAACAACGAATTGCGCTGGATAGATAAACAGGGTAACGAGTATTTTATGAAATAAGGAAAAGCCGCAGTTTTTGCGTTTTTTGCAATCTCGATATTGCAATTTCGGATATTTTTCGTACATTTGCCCCCGAAATTAAAACAGTGTACGGGATGGAAGCGTTTTATCGAACTCATAAATACCTGCTGGAGCATCTTAACACGCCCGTCAGACGCGGTCTGATGGATGAAATCAACTGGGACGACCGGCTGATTGGCATCAAAGGCTCTCGCGGCGTTGGCAAAACAACGTTCCTGCTCTCGTATGCTCGTGAGTTTTTCGGTATCGACAATCGCGACTGCCTGTATATCAATCTGAACCATTTCTTTTTCAGCGACCGTACGCTGGTGGATTTCGCCGCCGAATTTCGGGCACAGGGCGGCAAAACACTGCTTATCGACCAGATGTTCAAGTATCCGAACTGGTCGAAAGAGTTACGCTATTGCTACGACCGTTTTCCCGATTTGCGGATTGTGTTTACAGGCTCGTCGGTGATGCGGCTGAAGGAAGAAAACCCGATGCTTTCGGGCAGGGTCGCGCCCTATTATCTGCGCGGATTTTCGTTTCGCGAGTTTCTTAACCTGATGACAGGCAGCCGGTTTCGCGCCTTTTCGCTCGACGAAGCGCTGGCTAATCACGAAGCGCTGGCAAAAGAAATCTGTTCTGTCACTCAGCCGTCAGACTGTTTTCGCGATTATCTGCATCACGGTTTTTATCCGTTTTTTCTTGAGAAACGCAATTTCTCGGAAAATCTGCTGAAGACGATGAATATGACGCTCGAAGTGGATGTGCTGTATATCAAGCAGATAGAACAAAGCTACCTGCCGAAGCTGCGCCGTCTGCTGTATCTGCTTTCGCTCGACACGCCCTGCACGCCTAATGTGAGCCGGCTGAGCAAGCAAATCGGAGTGTCGCGAGCTACGGTGATGAACTACATCAAGTACCTGAAAGAGGCGCGATTAGTCAATCTGCTGTATGCCGAAGGCGAAGAAGCATACCGCAAACCGTCGAAGGTCTATCTGTACAACTCCAACCTGATGTATGCCATCAATCAGCTGCCTGTCAACGAGTTGGATGTCTGCGAAACCTTCTTTTGCAACCAGCTGCTGAAAGACAACCGCGTAAATGCGGGCGACAAAAACGCCACCTTCCGCATCAACGGAACGCACGAATTTCAAGTCGTCAGCCGAATGAAGGGACGTAACAATCCCGACATCTATTACGCTGTGGATAATATAGATATCGGCAACGAAAATGTCGTACCGCTCTGGCTATTTGGATTTTTATATTGATACAAATATTATGCATGTCAGCGAAATAATAAAAAGCACCGAAGGTCGCCGTCTTGAATTTAAGGCGGATTTACCTGAAAAAGCAGATCTGGCAAAGACAATCGTCGCTTTTGCCAATGACGCTGGTGGCGTATTGTACCTCGGCGTCAGCGACAATCCGCGCGAAATCGTCGGGCTGCCCGAAGACAGACTTGTTGAATTGGAAAATACCGTAAGCAATATTATTTATGAACGTTGCTATCCTACTGTTTTACCGAATATTACCTTCCTGACAGAAAATGACCGACATCTGATTAAAATCACCGTTTATCCCGGTAACACGCCTCCTTACTATCTGAAAGACAAGGGAAAACTGCACGGAACTTATATTCGCGTCGGTTCGTCCAACCGTCTGGCTGACGAAACTATTCTCGCCGGTTTGGAACGAAAAAAACGCAATATCTCATTTGACAACGAAATCGTTTTGGAAAAATCAACAGAAGAACTTGATTTGAATTTATTCAAGCAGTTTTTTAAAGAGAAAACAGGCGAAACACTTGACTTTCAGATATTAAAAAAATTAGATTTGGTGAAAAAAGAGCAAAATACTTATTATCCGACCAATGCATTATTGTTATTCTCGGACGATACTTTGCGAAATTCGTACTTCCATTTCGCAAAAGTGGAATGTGCACGTTTCAAAGGCACAGATTCTGAGGAATTTATTGACCAAAAAAGCATTAACAGCAACATAGCCATGCAAGCAGAAGAAGCCTACAACTTTGTACTGCGACATATCAATAAAGGCGCAAGCGTTGAGGGTGTTTATACCGTTTTTCGCTGGGAATATCCGGTAAAGGCTATTCGCGAAGTCATTCGCAATGCCGTCGTTCATCGTGACTATTCGCTTACGGGAAAGGACATTAAAGTGGCAATTTACGATGATATGGTCGAAATTACAAGCCCCGGACTATTGCCTCCTTCAATTGACTATTCAGCGATGGAAAGCCGCCAAAGCGACGCTCGAAACAAGATTATCGCTCCGGTTTTCAAGCATTTAGGTATTATTGACCAGTGGGGTAACGGATTGAAACTGATTGCCGGCGAGATGAAACACTATCCCCAAATTGCACTTCATTGGAAAGAAGTCGGGATGTCGTTTCAGGTACAGTTTGTGAAACTGGATTATGAAAGCGAACAAACGAAAGCGCAAGATTTGAAAGCAAAAAATATCAAATATGCAGATAAGATTTTGGATTTGATATTGAAAAATCCGAAAATTACTGCTAAAGAAATGTCGGAAGAAATTGGAGTCGCATCTCGTACAGTCGAAAGAGTCATATCTAAATTATTAAATTACAATATAATAGCAAGAGAAGGTTCAACTAAACGAGGTGAATGGGCTATATTGTCGGAAGAAATGTCGGAAGAAATGTCGGAAGAAATAACAAATAAAACGTAACTAATTATTATATAATAAAATAACAAAATTATGACAAAGCAAAAAAAGTTTTTAACATGTGATGGCAATCAGGCTGCGGCGCACATATCGTATATGTTCAGCGAGGTAGCGGCGATTTATCCCATCACGCCGTCGTCCACCATGGCAGAGTACGTAGATGAGTGGGCAGCCGCTGGTCGCAAGAACATTTTCGGCGAGACGGTGCTCGTACAGGAGATGCAATCGGAAGCCGGAGCTGCAGGCGCTGTACACGGCTCATTGCAGGCAGGCGCACTGACGACAACCTACACGGCGTCGCAGGGCTTGCTGCTGATGATTCCGAATATGTACAAGATCGCGGGAGAGCTGCTTCCGTGTGTATTTCACGTGTCGGCGCGAACGATAGCATCACACGCGCTGTCAATCTTCGGCGACCATCAAGACGTGATGGCTTGCCGTCAAACGGGCTTTGCTATGCTGGCTGAAGGCTCGGTACAGGAAGTGATGGACTTGGCAGGCGTGGCGCATCTGGCAACGCTGAAGTCGCGCGTACCGTTTGTCAACTTTTTCGACGGCTTCCGCACATCGCACGAGGTACAGAAGATCGAAGTGCTTGACAACGACGACCTTGCCCCGCTGATCGACCGCGAGGCGCTGGCTGCTTTCCGTGCGCGTGCGCTCAATCCGGTCAAACCCGTCGCCCGCGGCATGGCTGAAAATCCCGAAACTTTCTTCCAGCACAAAGAAGCGGCAAACGCTTATTTTGAGGCTGTTCCCGAAATTGTGGAAGGCTATATGAAAGAGATTTCAGCTATTACCGGACGCAAATACAGCCTGTTCGACTACTACGGCGCCGACGATGCCGACCGCGTGATTATCGCTATGGGCACCATCACCGAAGCCGCACGCGAAGCGATTGATTATCTGCGTGCTAAAGGCGAAAAGGTCGGTCTTGTAGCCGTACACCTCTACCGTCCATTCTCGGCAAAGCATTTCCTTGCTGTCGTGCCGAAAACTGCAAAGCGTATCGCCGTCTTAGACCGCACAAAAGAGCCGGGCGCCAATGGCGAGCCGCTTTATCACGACGTGAAAGACTGCTTCTTCGGACAGGCTGACGCTCCGCTGATTGTCGGCGGTCGCTATGGTCTGTCGTCGAAAGACACTACACCCGCACAGGTGCTGTCAGTGTTTGAAAATCTGGCGCTTAAGCTGCCCAAAAATCATTTCACCATTGGCATTGTCGATGATGTAACCTTCACTTCGCTTCCCGTCAAAGAAGAAATCGCGATGGGCGGCGAGGGTATGTTTGAAGCCAAATTCTACGGACTGGGCGCCGACGGCACAGTTGGAGCTAACAAGAACTCAGTCAAGATCATAGGCGACAATACCGACAAATACTGTCAGGCTTATTTCTCTTACGACTCGAAGAAATCCGGCGGCTTCACCTGCTCGCACCTGCGTTTCGGCGACACGCCCATCCGCTCAACCTATCTCGTGAATACGCCTAATTTCGTTGCCTGCCACGTTCAGGCTTACCTCCGTATGTACGACGTAACCAAAGGTTTACAGCAAAACGGCACCTTCCTGCTCAACACCATCTGGACGGGCGAAGAACTGGCTAAACACCTGCCAAACAAGGTGAAACGCTATTTTGCGAAGAAAAATATCACCGTCTATTACATTGATGCTACGCGCATTGCGCAGGAAATCGGACTTGGCAACCGCACAAATACCATCCTGCAGTCGGCGTTCTTCCGCATCACGAAAGTCATCCCCGTTGATCTGGCTATCGAACAGATGAAGAAATTTATCGTCAAATCCTACGGAAAGAAAGGCGAAGATGTTGTAAATCAGAATTATGCAGCCGTTGACCGCGGAGGCGAATATCAGCAGTTGACGATCGACCCGTCGTGGGCAAACCTGACCGACGATGCCGCTGCGCCAAACGATAATCCCGCATTTATCAACGACGTAGTATTCAAAATCAACGCTCAGGATGGCGACCTGCTGCCCGTCTCGGTCTTCAAAGATCTGGCAGACGGCACTTGGTCGCCCGGCACGGCAAAATACGAGAAACGCGGCGTGGCAACATTCGTACCGGTCTGGAACAAAGACAATTGCATCCAGTGTAACCAATGCGCCTACGTTTGCCCTCACGCCTCCATCCGTCCGTTTGTGCTCGACGAAAAAGAACAGGCAGGTGCCTCGTTCGGAACTCTCGAAGTCAAAGCGCCCGCCACGCTCAAAGGTATGCAGTTCCGTATTCAGGTGGACGTGCTCGACTGCCTCGGTTGCGGCAACTGCGCAGATATCTGCCCCGGCTTCAAGGGCGCTAAGGCACTGAGTATGGTGCCGCTCGAAACACAACTTGCCGAGAAAGATAACTGGACATACTGCACCGACAAAGTGAAATCGAAACAGCATCTGGTTGATACTCAGTTGAATGTGAAAAATTCGCAGTTCGCTACGCCGCTGTTCGAGTTCTCCGGCGCATGTTCGGGCTGCGGCGAAACGCCATACGTCAAGCTGCTTACGCAACTGTTTGGCGACCGCCAGATGATTTCCAACGCTACGGGCTGCTCGTCAATCTATTCAGGTTCAATACCTTCGACGCCCTACACAACCAACGAACACGGCGAAGGTCCCGCCTGGGCGAACTCACTGTTTGAAGATTTCTGTGAATTTGGACTCGGTATGCAGCTGGCGACCGGAAAAATGCGCGAGCGTGTCGTTGAAAAAACGAAGGCGCTGATGGCAATTCCATGGACGCACGAAAAGATAAAAACAGCAGCTCAAGCATGGCTCGACAATAAGGACGACGGCGGCGCAGCAGGCAAAAAAGCAGCCGAAGAATATGCCGAAGCTCTTGAATGGGGCGTTGCTACGATCGACGAACTGGTAGCATTTTTCAATTCCACAACTTGCAATAACGCCACGAATATCAAGACGTTGGACGATGTTATTTCTTATTTGGAAAAAAATAATCCAACATCCGAACATTTGCCGGTAGCAAAAGAGTTAAAGGCATCGGGTTCAGATACTTGCATCTGCCCCGCCTGCACCCTCTGCAAAGAGCTTTACGAGTTGAAAGACTATTTCCGTAAACGCTCGCAGTGGATTATCGGTGGCGACGGCGCATCGTACGACATCGGCTACGGCGGTCTCGACCACGTAATTGCCTCCGGACGCAACGTCAATATCCTCGTCCTCGATACCGAAGTCTATTCCAACACAGGCGGGCAGTCGTCAAAAGCGACCCCCATCGGCGCGATAGCCAAGTTTGCCGCCGCCGGTAAGCGCATCCGCAAAAAAGACCTCGGAATGATGGCGACAACCTACGGCTATGTCTATGTCGCACAGATCGCTATGGGCGCCGACCAGGGGCAAACACTCAAAGCTATCCGCGAAGCCGAAGCCTACGAGGGTCCGTCGCTCATCATCGCCTACGCACCCTGTATCAGCCACGGACTGCGCGGCGGTATGGGCAAGAGCCAGCAGGAAGAAGAAAATGCCGTAAAATGCGGCTACTGGCACCTCTGGCGCTATAATCCCGCCCTCGAAGCCGAAGGCAAAAACCCCTTCACGCTCGACTCGAAAGAGCCTGACTGGTCGCAATTCAAGGACTTCCTCAAAGGCGAAGTGCGCTATTCGTCTGTGATTAAGCAATATCCGCAGGAAGCCGACGAACTCTTCCAAGCCGCCGAAGACAACGCCAAATGGCGCTATAACGGGTATAAGAGGATGGCGAGCCAGACGTTTGGGGCGGAATAATAAGTTTGTGATTTATAATGAATTGAATGTCGGCTCTCTCGATCGGGGAGCCGATATTTTTTTCGCAGTATCACTTGTAAAAACCCAGCATCGCAGCAAGTTCATCCTTGATGCTGTCAACAAGCGATTGCGGGGCGACAACGCGCATACGCGAACCATAGCCAAGTATCAGGCGGCGAAGTTCAAAGTTTGGAACGAGCCAGTAACTGAAAATCACCTCGCTGTCGGTTTCCGAATCGACCGCCTGTGATGCGTGCAGAGGATTGTTTTTCAGGTATTTGGCTTGCATCGGCGGGACGGCAAGTTTCACAACGCAGGGCTTTTCATGGTCATAAACCAAGCCTATCAAGTTGTCAAACAGCGAGTTAATCTTCTTTTGTTCAGTCTTTTTGAATGTATCCGTCTCAATCGTAAGGTTCTGCATCCGGTCGAGACCGAAAGAACGTATCTCGTTCGAATCCGTGAACGTACCTATTACATACCACTTTGCATTGTATTCCTTTAATAGATAAGGCTTTATGGTGTGGCGTGAGGTTGTTTGTTTTTGATAGTTTTCATGAGTGAAAGAGAGCAGGCGCGATTCGGCAATAGCCTGATAGACAGGTTCAAGGTTATTCTTTACAGCATCACCGTAATGCGCTTCAAACGACAGGTACGAGCGTGTTTCAGCGCCGTTCTTCAGGCTTTTGCGTACAAGATCGGCAGTATTAAACAGTTGGAAGAAGTGCGCCGCCGCCTTCAAACGCTCGTCGTCATCGGCGATGGTATAGCGGTAAGTATTCTTATCACACTTAATATCAAGCATTAAATCATAACGCAAACTATCTAAATAGCGTTCAAACGTTCGTCTGCTTATCAACACATCCTGCCGTTCGAGGAACTCATTGATTTCTTCGTAAGTAGCGCCCCGACTGTTACGCCCAATCCGTTCCACAATCAGCGCCAATGCCCGTATTTTCCTGCTGTTCTCTGTCATACTCAGTTAATTTTAGCGCTGCAAATATAGGGATTTTTGCAGAAAACAGCAAGGCAACACTCGCTGCAAAACTAAATATGCACCGCTCTGGCTGTTCGGTTTTCTGTATTAAGTCTTGCGGCTTTATCACTTGTCTTTATTCAATTCATCCATCATTTTATCAATTTTTTTTAAGGCAGACCAACTGCAATCGCCATATAAGTACGGTTTGGCAACGTCCTCAATTTCAAAGCCCTGCATCAAAGCGCCATACTTTGTTTTAAACATCTCAACCAAGACAAACAGACGTTCATAATTTTCATACGCCCTGATTTCGCGCCAGATATGTTTGCCTGTTTCTTTTGCAAAGAAAGTGATATATCGCTCTTCGCCTTCTTCGCTTTCGGTCAATACCATTGTAAAAGCGCTGTCCATATCAGGTAACTGACTGGTATCCTTCAACTTGGATGCTTTCAATTTTTCCTCAAACTCTATTCGCTCTTTCACCCGGCTTTTTTCTTCTTCACTACCTTTCTCCATTACTTCCTCAAAAGTCGGAAAAAGGACAGTACCAATCAGATAGCCGCATTTTGGACAAAGGCATTCACTAAAACAGTCATTCAAATACATTTCGCCCGGCTCCAATTCCGAACCAAGCCCCGTCCAATTGCATTGTCCACACGTGCAATTCGTGTTTTTTAAATTGTAATAATCTAATCTCATAATTTTGCATCTTATATTCGTTCATAATCAACTTTTTTAATTTGGATTTTATTTTCGCCACAAAGATAATTACCTGTCACCGTCAAAATCGGTCGGAGGTGGCAGAAAAGCAAAAATCTTCGTGCAACTTCGTGGTTCTTCGCTAACCTTCGTGTGATTTTTTTTCTATGTTTTGCTTCTAAAATATCTCTGCGTAAAAAAAACAGAAGTTGCAGACAAAAAGTAAGACCATGTCTAAGTCGAGGGCAAGGACCTTCCGTTTCCTCAAAAGCTAAGTCCAAAGCTAAGTCATTTTCGAGTATATAGCGGCACCGAGCCAGCCATTACCTCAATTGGAAAGATTGGACGGAAGTAAAATTTTGCTTGATCTTAGAAAAAGTACTTCCTTAGATGTTTGTAAAAAACAACCTGCTTTTTGTCTGCATAAAGGGCTGATTAGCATCTAATTCGATGCAAGTTCAACCCACCTTCCGTTATTATATTCATAAGGCATTTACAATATTAAATATCGGTTCAAGTTCGTTTGGAACAACAATTTTCAGTTGCGAAACTGTTTGCAGATCTTTTCTGACCTTATCATTAAACTCCGCCTCTTCTTTGGCTTTAAGCGCCTCGTAATCCGCATATTCTTTATTATAAAGCGAATAATATGCGTCTAATTTCTGCTTGAAGTCAAGGTTCCTGCTCCCATTCTCTTCGTCAACTCGGCTCTGCAATTTGGCTTTGATTGAATTGAAACGGGCGCTAACCTCGCGATGCTTTTTCTGCAACTTAAAATACAGACTTTCAACATCTTCAAGGTTTGAAACCGGCTCTGTTTTCTGCAACAGCAATGTCGAATGCTTTTCTATAAGTTCCGTATCTCCCGTCTTGCAGCAGGCTATCAGTGCAGCTCTTGCTTCCTCAAAAGGCGAACCGGGATGAATAAACTTGCCTATCACAGATGCCTCTGCTTCAAGAGAATAGTATTCATTTCGATCCTTTATGTTCAATTCGCCAAGAGCGTCATTGACGGTAAAAGCCTCCCCCCTCTCCGGCGCTTTTTCCTCAGAACACTTAAACTCCTTAACTGAACACTCGAATTTCCTGTTTTTCACATCATTAAGTTCATCCTCCTTTGCTTTAAGCGCTTCCCTGAGGTAAGCGATAAGCGAGTGAGCCTGTGTTACTTTCGAAAGGTTGCTCATTATCTGTTCTTCCGACATAGGCATACCCTTTTTCAGAATATGAACTTTCTTTCCGTCAAAATCGGAAACGCTCGTCTTAGTGAAACTCAACGACCCAAGTTCGTAATTAGTAGATGCGATGAGTTCCTTGCACACATTACAGATGTGATTCGCACTGCTGGACGTCAGTCCACGCTCTCCAAAAAATACTTTGTTAATTGGTTTCATTTTATTCTAATTTTAAATTTTAATTATCGCTGCAAAGATAAATACCCGCCACCGTCAAAAGCTGTCGGAGGTAACAAAAAAAAACAAATCATTCACTTCCTTCACTTTGAAATATGCATCCATCAGCATATCCACATTTTTATCGCCTGTATCACAGAGCATTTCCTCGGTAAATTCAAATATTGTTCCTATTGGCTGTTCGTTGTCCCAGTCTCTCCATTTGCCCGCTAATGCCAACTCTAATGCGCATCCAAAAAGTTCGCCTGTCAAATCTTGCAGTTTGTCAGCTGTTTCATGTAGTTTGTCGCTATATGCACGGCTGTTAAATGGCACTATTTTTGCACTTCTGTCCCATGATTCGATGCTATCCATACTATCAATCACCGTCTTATCTAATGATTTCATAAAGTCATTATAATTTTGCATCTTATATTCGTTCATAATCAACTTTTTTAATTTGGCTTTTAATTTTCACTGCAAAGATAATTTCCTGCCACCGTCAAAAGCTGTCGGTGGCTGAATTATTATATATTCTTCTCGGAAAATACTCTTTCCCTAACAGCCATAAATAACGGTCGAGTGCCTTTAAGTTGTACTGTTCCAAATGGTAATATATTCTAAACTTTAAGAGAACATCCTTAAATACAGGATAATCTCTTAAATCGTCTTTTCTAAATACATGAAAATCAGATACATTCCTAAAATGTTGTAACACTTTCTGAACATAGTAATCATATATTGGAAAGTCTAAGGGGCGATGATTACTACAGTATTTCGTGGCGAATGAATAAAACCGCCTCTTCCTTCCTTGTATCTCAATATCAGCGATTTCATTAACAAGAGTTACATCTCCCTGTTCCAGCCGATTGTCAATATGCAAATCAATAATGTGTTGCGCTACGCTATATGGAGAAAATATGTTCGTGCTATAGAAGTCGTTAAGAGCGCAAACTTTTATCAGCACATCATCCATGACGTCGTTTTTTGGATACGTTTTCTGGAACAGTTTTGTAATACTGCTTTCCTGCAACACATAGTTGGTTAACTTATCCCATTCTTCCAAATACCTCTGAACCTCATTGTTATTTGGACTTGGAATGTCCGTTAACGCGCTTTTGTTTTTTCTCCTACTCGTCTGGTCTTTCGGACTAACCCCGTTTTTTTCAGAATGGTCTCTGGACTCCATTACTTTGTTTTTGGTACTTGTCGTTTGCGTGATCATATTTATAACGTTTTAATTAATAAAATTCCCTTACATCGAACAGCACAAAAAAAGCGTGAAACTGTTCGTCGATTGCTTATTTGCGAATAACAGGCTCTGCTAACCTTTGTAATCAAATAAGCACGAAACAGTTCACGCCCGAAGACGTGAACCTTCGCCATTATCGCCTCACGCCGCCATACCTGAAACGCTGCTCGGAATTGGAACGACCCGCCTCACGATCGCACGTGTTGTAGGCTACGGTATGCACTTTTTCCTCCTTGTCCGCTTCGACGTGGAAGGTCTTGTACAGGATGCTTTGTGGCGTATCATAACGCTTTTCTAATGTTATCTCTCCTGTGTTTCTGATAGTTACAGATCCGCCTTTCGCCGCGATCAGGAAATTCGTAACATCCTCAACTGTCGGATGATTTGCACACGTCTTGTCAGACGATTTCAAAACCGCCTCATTAGCAGCCGATTCTAAAAGCTTGTCGCGCAGTTGACGAAACAGTGCAGCGCTGCCAAAACTTTCGGACATCGAAATCCTGCCGTTAATGCTGTATGCAAAGCCTGTAACGCTATTTCGCGCCTCAAAAGCAGGACGCAGAACGTCAAGATACTCTTTCACAGCGCTTTTCAGTTTATCGTTGTCCAAAGTCAGTTCGAGGCTCGACTCCGACTCGCTGCTACGCACGTTCTCGCACACAGCGGCGCTCGCGCATATCTGAAACCGCTCCACTTCGCTCCATACTTCGCTCTGGTTCTTTGAACGCACCGCAAGTGCGATATCACGGCTGGGCTTGCCCTTCTTCGACGCCGAAAAGAAGCGGTCGCTCTCGCCGCCCCGACGATGCCAGCGGCTCTGTTCAACGCAAAATGACTTCAACGGCACATCCATACTCTTGGGTTTCAGTATAATATCGTCAGCAATCGTGCGGTCTTGCCTGCCGCCCCTCACAATATCGCCCGACATTATGAACACATACTTGTCGGAAGGATTATCAACCGCCAACTCGCCAACATCGCCCGTTTCACGCAGCACAATCAGTTGCCTGTCCATAGCCTCTTCGAGCGTAACATACTTGCGGCTCAATCGGTCTTCGCCCTCAATCAGGTAAACCGCCAGATTTTTTACAGTAATCAAATCTCTGTTAATCATAATTTTCAATGTTTAAAATGTAAATACTTGTTGATTTTATGTCGCAAAGATAAAATCGCGCCTCCGTCAAAAGCTGTCGGCGGCAGAAAAATTCTGTGATTTTCTTTGCCCGAACCAAAATTATCCGTAAATTTGCATCAGTAATAATTCTTAAATGTATAATAAAGTGAAAAAATACCTCGTTTTGACAGTTTTAGCTCTTGTCGCTTCGACGGCTATGGGCAGTGTAACACCCCGCGACCTGCAATGCGAATATCGCAGCAATCCTGTTGGCATTGACGTAAAGACGCCGCATTTCTGCTGGAAAATTGCTGATAATCAATACACTCGCGGACAACGACAAACATCTTTCCATATCCTTGTTGCAAGCGATAAAGCGGCGCTCGAACGCGGTCAGGCTGACGTTTGGGACAGCGGCGAAGTGGCGTCTTCGCAATCCACGCTTGTCGCTTTCGCAGGCAAAGAATTGGCGTCGGGCACGAAGTATTACTGGAAAGTGCAGGTCGCCGATAAGGACGGCGTCGCTTCCGACTGGAGCGAAACTGCCTGTTTCACAACCGGTTTGCTGAACCCGTCGGACTGGGGACATTCGTGGTGGATGCGCCATTCCAATGTTCCGGTGAACAGCCATATCCTGATGCGAAAAACTTTCAGCATCTCCGCGCCTGTCAGCGACGCCCTTATTCACGTAGCCTCGCTGGGCTATCACGAACTGTATATCAATGGCATACGTGCAGACAGCGCCACTTGGCTGTCGCCATCGCTGACACGGTATTCGACGCGCGCGCACGTAATCACTTATGATATAGCCGATTTGCTGCAAACGGGCGAAAACGTTATCGCTATATGGCAGGCGCCGGGCTGGGCGATGAATTTTTACACAAACCTTACGCCCGCAGTCAGGGCAGTTCTGAACGGGCATACCACTGACGGCAAAGCATTTAAGGTGTCGTCGTTCTCCGATTGGCGATGCACCGTCGGCAACAGCAAAAACATTGGCAACGATAACGGAGGCGAACTCATTGACGCCCGATATTATATCGCCGACTGGAACAAGCAGGGCTTTGACGACAGCAAATGGAACAGCGTACAACGTGTTGATTTTCAAACACAAATGAGCGCACAAATGATAGATCCGACACGAAAAATTGACAGTTTCGGAGCCATTAAAATCACCGAAAAAGCTGCGGGAGTTTATATGGTTGATATGGGGAAAAACTATACCGGTGGATTAAAGGCTGATTTTCACGGACTTGCGTCTGGCGACACCGTTACTTTGCAGGTTGCGGACGATGATAGCAGCGTTCAGGATTTCGGGCAGATTTTCCAGTATGTAAGCAATGGCTCTGCAAATGAGACATTTAGCAATCATTTTAATTATTTCGGCGGAAGATATATCACAATAAGCGGATTGAAGAGCAAACCGCAACTATCTGATTTTACGGGCTTTACGCTTGCAACGGATTTAAAGCGCACAGGACATTTCACCTCTTCCAACAGCCTCTATAATGCCATTTACGAGACCGATTTGTGGACTTACCGCGTCAATACGACCGAAGGCTACACGTCCGACTGCCCTCACCGCGAGCGGATGGGATACGGCGAAGTGGCTTTTGCAACGGCTTGGGGAATAGGTTTTCCGAATTACGACGTCGCCGCTTTCTACAAAAAAGTGGTGCGCGACTGGACTGATGTACAGGAAGCCGACGGATGGATTCACCATACCGCCCCGCAGACGAATAACCATTACGGCGGACCGATGTGGAGCAGCGCGGGATTGAATATCAGCCGCGAATATTATATCCAGTACGGCGACCGCCAAATCCTTGAGCTGATTTATCCTTCCGCCCTGCGATGGCTTGAGTTCCTGAACGATCACACCGAAAACGGTCTGTTGGTCGTGTATGACGAGCATTGGGGGCGTTTTCTGGGCGACTGGGCGGCTCCGGGACAGCGTAAGGAACGCGGCGACAGCCCGCAGGCGCAATATTTCAACAACTGCGTCTATGCGATGAACCTTGAGACTTTCGTCTGGATAGCTCGCCTGCTTGGGCATAACGACACCGCGGATTTGTACGCACAACGGCTCGAAACGCTGAAAAAGAATATCAACGCGAAATTTTACGACCCGTCGAAAGCAACATATTCCGACGGAAATCAGGTGCAGCAGGCGTTTGCAATGCTGACGGGGCTTGTGCCCGAACAGTCGCTGACGGCAGTCAAAGCCCGTTTAAGTGAAGAAATCCGCACGCTTCACCCCTATCTTGATATGGGCAGCAGCGGTCTTCCCGTCCTGATGCGCTATCTTACGACCCATCCCGAAGAGGCGGACGCAGTAGCTAAAATCCTCAATATGACCACCGAACCGAGCTACGGATATTTCATTGACCGAGGCGAGACGACCTGGCCCGAATACTGGAATGTGGATGTAGAAAGCCGTATTCATACCTGCTACACAGGCGTCGCGTCGTGGTTTGTGAAAGGCTTGTGCGGCATCCGTCCCGACGAGACACAACCCGGATACAAACATTTCATTATCAAGCCAATGCCGGTGTCCGAAGC
>JAISTS010000007.1 GCA_031272455.1 Tannerella sp.
CAACAATCTATCATTCTGCCTGACAGGTTTTTACCGTCAAAAGAGTTTTTGGATTATCACAATAATGAAATTTTTATACGCTGAATAACGAACAAAGTGTTATTTTAACTGATGTTGTATTAGGAATGATGTCTGCAACTGTTTGGGCGGGAAATTTTGCCGAATTTATCAGTGCTGCAATCGCATGCGTTGATATGACGCCTATATGCAGGACGGCAAGCAAATTGAAGTTGTGCCTGCGTGGGAGTTCCTGACAAAAAAACATTTTTAATTAACGAAAATATCATTTAAACGTATGCACGCTGCAAATTCGCACTTTGCCCCACATTCCTGACGGTGGCAGTTCGAGGTTGAAACGTTCGGGGATGTAGAGCATAAAGAGCAGGTTGTCTGGGATGCCTCCTGTGAGCTGATCGATGATTTTGTTTGACCAGCGGTTGGCGACCTTCACTTGCAGCGTGTTCGTGCCTGCGTGCAGTTTGCCGGTGAGGTTCAGCCGGTAGGGGCGCGTCCAGATATTGGGCGTCAGCGTTTCGCCGTTGACAATGACTGTGGCGATTGACTCAAGCGAGTCGATACAGAGATACAGCGTTTTTGCGGCGATATCTTCCTTCAGATCGAAAGTTTTGGTATATGTCGCCGTGCCAGAGAAATACTTTATGTCGCGGTCGTCGGAAGCGCTCAGGTTGCCGAGCGGGCAGTCTTTGCGCTCGAAATGTTCGCCAAGCCATTTGTTGTCGAAGGTTATATCCCAGCGACCGGACAGGTCAGCCACCGTTGTTTCCACAGGATAGTTGCTATGCTTCTCGCGGTCGGGCTTGCCTGTTTTGACGAAGACGACGAAGCCGCTCTCGAAAGCATCCAATTTCAACGGGATAACGGTACGTCCGCCTTCTACTGTAAAGTCCGGCAGCTGCCGCGCTTCACCCGACACGGCATCCCACCATTCGGGACGATACCCTGTTATACGGAAATCGGCATCGAAACTGACTTCAGCATTGCTCTGGTTGGTCAGAAACCAGATACGGCGATTCGCGTCTATGTCGCGCTGTTTCCATTTCACCGGAATGTCAGCAGCGATACGTACAGCTTCATCGCAGCCCAGAGCTTGCAGAGCTTCGTTTATAGGGATATTGCAGAACACATTCCCATTGCCTGCCTTTCGCCTGATCGTTTCGCGAGTGTCGGGGTCGTCGCTGCCCCAGAGCTGCTTGGCGGCATCCTGCACCCGTTCGTCGCAACGAGGATAGTCCTGCATACTCGGCGAGCGGTTGACGGGATGACCGAGTATGCTTGCGCCCTCGTTTACCAGCGTTGCTATGCGCTCGGCAAGTTCGGGACGCATTGTCGTTAGCGGAGGCAGGACGAGCAGAGCATAACTGACGCCCGAAGGCAATGTCAGCCGTCCGTTCTTCACGCTGATGTCGTTAAGCAGCACGTCGGCGTTGATAAAGTCGTGGTCGTATCCTCCGGCAAGCGTCGCGTCTGTCCATCCCGCCTGCACAGGAGTGTCTTCGCCGATAAAATAGCATACATCGGCGGCAGGAAGCCCTTGCTGAAGCATATAGCAGCAGCGGCGCTGATAGTCTATCCAGCTGACCGACTGCTCGAACCACGTGTTTTGGCGGTTCAGCTCCAGTCCAAACCATGCGTTGATGCCCGGAAACTTGCGGTCGTCAGGCTGATGCGTTACGAGGTGTATGATATGCTGATTGACGCCATTGACATAGCTCAGGTCGCCATAGCGTTTGATGTCGGCGGGGCTGTATTCAAACGGCGACAGTTTTTTCGACCTGTCCCAGTAAGCTGTCGTATATGATTCGGCATAGACTTTGTTTTTGCCATAGATATGACAGGCTGAAGCCGCCAGACGCGAATATTCCGTTTCGTCGGGTGCCGACCAGAACTCTTCGCCGATAGCCGGAGCGTATTTTCCGTATTTCAGAAATTCGGATGGAAAGCCGTTGGCGCCGTAGTTTTCGAGCCAGAGCTGAGTGCCGTTGCGTTCGCAGGTCTCCTGAAGTCCGCCGACATATTCCGAAGCGATACGGTCGGCTATCAGACGGCGCAAGTCCCAAAGAAACCGTTCCGACTGGGTTGCCGAGCCGACGATAGTGCCCGACAGCACAGCCAGCCATGGCAGTGGGTCGTAGCTGTATGCCTCGACGAAGGCTTCGCGCATATCATCTGTCCAGTTTTCGGGACCGGTCTCGTAGCTGTCGGCTATCACGCGGCTGAAGTTAAGATGCTCATCTTCAGATATCCCGCTAATAATCTTGCCCACATAAGCGTCGTAATGCGATTGCAAGGCGTGGCGGCTCATCTTGTCGATTTCCAGTCCTACTCCTTCGGGCGATGCGGGGTCGTTGACGGTGTTTGTTGTGGTCATCCCGATGCGCATAACCTGCCAGCGCCCTTCGGGAAAGGTGTATTTCAGCGTGTCGCCATTCAGATAAGCAGATAGATTGATCACCTGCGCTTCTGGCACTACAGTGGCGATTGAAGGTTCGGTTTGCGTTTGCCATTTGTACGCTTCCCAGTCGTGCCGATGCTTGTTAGCCATCTTGTGCAACTGTTTTTCGGGATATTGTTCTAAAAGCGCTTCAGAAGTAAGTTTTAATTCCGTCAAGCGGAAATTTTCGGGTACTTTATGCAATACGATTCGGAAATCGGATGCCGTAACTTCGCCTATCGCGACGACCAATGGCGCTCGCGGCTCCGGTCCGAATGAGATTTTTGACACTGAGCGGTCGAAGTAAACGGATGTGAGCAGCCGATATTCTTCGCCCTGAAGGGCATACACTTCGCAATCCGTCTCAAAATCGCGCTCGGCAATGCTGATTATCAGCGTCCGTTTCAGTTGCGGACTGTCGTAATGCGCATCTATCGTAACCGGCTCGCCGCGTTTATTGGCAAACTCATTAACGGTCGATGTCGTGCCATCGGTCAGATTGCCAAGGCTTTGTCGGCTTTGGGGCGACGACAGGCGGGGCTTTATGCCCTCATCGTTTGCGACGACGGGAAATGCCAGCGTTGCCACGTCCTGAAAAAAGTCGCGTGGACGGGGCAGGATAAGGGTTGACTGTTTGCCTCCGTCTGTTTCCGCGCGGCTGTAAACGAGATAGCGCATAGCGTCTTCTTTGGCAATCCACGGACCGCCCGACTGGCTCCAGCCCGGACAGTTAAACGCGCCGATACTGACACCCAAACGTGCACCTTCCCTTACGGCATGACGCATACAGTCTTCCCATTCGGGCGTCAGCAGGCGTACATCCCCCGGCTCATATCCTTGCCAGAAGATGTTTCCGATGAAAAGTTCGCCAAGTCCGATGCGCGTCATCGACTCTATATCTTTCGTAATTCCTTCTTTCGACACGTGGTCGTTCATCCAGTACCAGTAAGCGCCCGGTTTGGTGTCGTCGGGCGGATTTTGAAAACCGGCGTACAATGCCCGTTCAAGGGCTGAATCGTTGGTGCAACTCACGCACGACAGTATGCCGAGCGCTACACAGAGTGCAAATCGTATCTTGTTGTTTTTCATGTAAGTAAAGAAATAAATCAGTTGTTTATGCAAATACCGCTTCCGCAAACTTATCGAATATGAATTCCGTATCCGTAGGTCCGCTACTGGCTTCTGGGTGGAACTGCGCCGTAAACCAGGGCTTGCGTTTGTGGCGGATGCCCTCGTTGGTATCGTCGTTCATATTGACGAAGAGCGGCTCCCAATCGGCGCCGAGCGTGCTGCTGTCCACTGCGTATCCATGGTTCTGCGAGGTGATATAGCACTTGTTGGTGCCCACTTCGCGGACGGGCTGGTTGTGGCTACGATGTCCGTATTTCAGTTTATATACCGTTGCGCCGCCTGCTTTCGCTAAAAGCTGGTTTCCCATACAGATGCCGCATATCGGGCGGTCGTCGTTCAGCGCACGACGTATGTTTTGCAC
>JAISTS010000116.1 GCA_031272455.1 Tannerella sp.
AAATTCGGTCGGGTAATACACATCGCCCTTCTCTATTTCGGTCGGACGGACGCCGCAGTCGCCCAGAAAAACATATTTCACCTGCAAGGCGTGAAACAGAAAACCGCCGGCAATAGCAAACAGCACGAATATCGGATACTTCCATTTTCGGACGAATAAAATTATATTTTTCCCGCTAAATCCGTTTAATATTCTGATTATTAGATTGTTACAGAGAGGGGGGGGGGGGGGCAAAATGGCGATTAACACTGCATAGTAGGCAATAATGATTGGCGTTTCCCAAAAACTGATAGCGTTCAAGCCCCAACCACGATTGACTACGGGACTTGACAGCAAAAATTGAAGTACGGCAAACCCAAGTCCGAGAATCAGAAACGGGAAGGGCTTTGCCGACGATGGTTTCACGCCACCGCCGGTCGCAGTTTTAGTTGTTGCGGACGGATGTCTGTCCTTCTTATTTGCGTTTTTGCTCATAACTTTTTCCTGTGCTTGAAGGTGCAAAGATAGATTTTTTTTAATAAATACAGATTTTTTAGCCTTTTAAACTTCAAAAAAACGAATACCTTTGCAGTCGCAACTTATATCTTTGTCAATATGAAATACAGAATAGCATTTTTATTGCTAATTTTAAACACATTAGCCGTTTCCGCTCAGGAGAGTTCGTGGATCAGGGTCAACCTTGTCGGATACCTGCCCGAAAGCGTAAAATCGGCAGTCTTCATATCGCTTCAACCGCATAGCGACCGGCAATTCACTGTCCGTAATGCACTTACCGATGCCATAGTATTGCAGGGAACGGGTGTTGAGGCAAACGCCGAGCGTTGGGGTATGTCTCAGGCTCTGCGGCTCGACTTGTCGGCGCTCGAAACCGTCGGCAGCTATTATATTGAATGTAACGGCAGTCGTTCGCCACAGTTCAGGATAGGCGCCGACGTTTATGACCACACGGCTGATTTCCTGCTCAATTATATGCGTCAGCAGCGATGCGGCTACAACCCTTTTCTCGGAGCGCACTGTCATCAGGACGACGGCTATATCGTTGACCATCCCACACTTACGGGCGAAAAAATTGATGTGCGCGGCGGATGGCACGACGCTTCGGATTATCTGCAATACCTGCCCACTTCGGCAAATGCAACCTTTCAGATGCTGTTTGCATGGCAGCAGACGCCGGACAAGACCATTTTCGCGGATGAGTATGACGCGGCAGGCGAGAAAGGATCGAATGGCATCCCCGATATCCTTGACGAGGCTCGGTGGGGGCTTGAATGGATGATGCGGATGAATCCCGATTCGGCGGTGATGTTCAATCAGATAGCCGACGACCGCGACCACGCATCAATGCGTCTGCCAAATCTTGACTCGGTCGATTACGGATGGGGCAAAGGCACGGGACGACCTGTCTATTTCATCACAGGAAAGCCGCAGGGACTGCGCAAGTACAAAAACCGGACGACCGGCGTTTCGTCGTCAGCCGCCAAATTTTCTTCGACATTCACGCTGGGAGCCAAGATTTTCGGAGCGTTTGACCCCGATTTCGCCGCACAGCTCGACAGCAAAGCCGTACCCGCTTTCGGATTTGCCGAAGCTGTTCCGGGTAATACGCAGACAGCCTGCACCGTATCGCCATATTTCTACGAAGAAGATAATTATGTTGACGATATGGAACTTGCGGCAGCCGTGAGGTTCGACGCGACAGGCGAAGAATACTGGAAAACACGCGCCGACTACTGGGGACAGCTTGAAGAAATTACGCCATGGATGGAACTTAACCGTGCGCGACACTATCAGTTCTATCCTTTCGTCAATCTCGGTCATTACTACCTGTCGCAGTCGAACGACACTGCTATCAGTGCGAAATACACGGCTTTTATGCGACGCGGGCTTGAATGTCTGCTGAAACGTGCGCAAGAATACGACGACCCGTTCCTGAACGGGATACCGTTTATCTGGTGCTCAAACAATCTTGTTGCAGCGGCAATCACTCAGGCGCGCCTGTATCATCAGATATCCGGCGATAAGACATTCTTAACGATGGAAGCAGCCTTGCGCGACTGGCTGTTTGGATGCAATCCTTGGGGCACGTCGATGATTTGCGGTTTTCCCGACGGCGGCGATCATCCGACCGATCCACATTCATCATTCATAACCGTCCTGCATCGTATCCCTGTCGGAGGATTGGTGGACGGACCGGTCTATCGCAGCATTTTCGACAGCCTTATAGGTATTCGCCTTAACGATGCCGACGAATATGCGGCGTTTCAGAATGGAGTGGCGGTGTATCACGACGATATCGGTGATTATTCCACTAACGAACCGACGATGGACGGCACGGCAAGCCTGAGTTTCTATCTTTCGACTATGCAGAAAGCCGGAAAAATGCAGTCATCACCTCTTTCCTCTCGCCATTGAAGTATAGACTCCAAACGCGCAAAGGACTGAAAATATGACGAATACGATATTAACTACGCGCATCAGGGCGTCGCTGACTTCGGGCGTTATGGCTTTTGCGCCTATCACTAAGGATATTATCATCGTCGTGATGCCCATACTGAACGCCTGACCCACAAGCCGGACGGTGCCCGTTGTGGCAGATGCCATGCTGTAATATCGCCGCTCGACCGAACCCATTATCGCATTGGTGTTTGGCGACGAGAAAGCTGCAAATCCTATGCCCATCAGAGCGAGCGCGGCAATGAGAACCCACAACGGCGTTTCGGGCTTGATGAACGCGACGGCGAGCAGTGTAACGGCGATCATCGCCATTCCCGCCGACGCGATGATGCGCGGTTGAAATCTGTCCGACAATTTGCCTGCAAATGGCGAGAGTATAGTCTGTACGACAGGTTGCACGATGAGCAGCAATCCGGCATCGCGAACACTCATCACCCTGATTTCTTGGAGATAAAGGCTTAACAGAAAGCCTATCGGATAGGTCGCGGCATAGTTGATAAGCGCGGCGGCAGACGACATTCGGAAAATCCTGTTCGTTGCAAGCAGATGGACGTTGAACACGGGATATTTGATTTTCAGTTCGCGACGGGCAAAAAACCAAAAGAGCAACAATGACGCGACTATCAGCGTAAAACCCACAAGATGAGGCAGAAGCGTCAAGCCGTAAATCAGCGCCAGCACCGCAAATCCGTAAATGACGGCGCCACGCATATCAAACGGCTCGCCCTCCGTCTCCGCCCATCGCTCTTTCATCACAACAAAAGCTCCTGACAATGAAATGGTTGCAATAGCCGCCGTGATAAAAAACACCCATTCCCATCCCAGACTTTGCGTTATGAAGCCGCCAACAGAAGGACCAATCGCAAGCGAGATATAGACCATCGCCACGTTTACACCCATCGCCATTCCCCGCTCACTTGCTGGAAACACAAGCGAAATGATAGCCGTGTTGGTACAGAAGACCATAGCGCTGCCGACGCCCTGAATGGCACGACAAACAGTCAGCATCAAGCCGTTATACGCAAAGCCACAGCCGATGGTAGATAATATAAAGATAATCAGTCCTGTAACAAAAATGCGTCTTTTGCCGAAGATGTCGGATGCACGTCCGAAGGGCACCTGCAAGATGGCTGTCGAAAGCAGGTAAGCAGTCAGTAACCAACTCTGTTCCACGCCGTTGAGTGTAAATTCACGCGCTATCTGAGGTAACGCCAGATTGATCGACGATCCCATAAACGGCACTAACGACGACGCCACGCAACATACCGCTAATACCCTGTTCCTGTATGCTTTTGATGTTGTATCAATTGACATTATTTTCTGCATTAAAACTTCATCGCCTTCAACGCCTCAACCAGCGCTGCATTTTCCTCTGGCGTACCGACGGTGATGCGGATGCAGCCGGCGCAGAGGGCGACTGTGTTGCGGTTGCGGACGACTATGCCTTTGTCAACGAGATAGTTATACGTCGCATTTGCATCGTCGAAACGGACAAGAATAAAATTGGCGTCCGACGGATAGACGCGGCGGACAAATGGCAATTCACGGAGAGCGACTGCCAAACGACTGCGTTCTTGCAATATCTCCTTGACCTGCATGTTTTTACGTTCTTCATTGCGCAGGATTTCCAAAGCCTGTTCCTGCGTCGTAAGACTCACATTATAAGGATATTTCACCTTATTGAACGTAGTTATAATCTCTTCCGAAGCGAACGCCATTCCCAGACGGATTCCCGCAGCGCCCCAAGCCTTTGAAAGCGTCTGTAACACAATGAGATTGGGAAAATCAGTCAAGCGCCGAGTGAACGACAGCGTGTCGGCAAAATCAATATACGCCTCATCCACAACGACAACGCCGTCGAACGTTTTCAATATCCTGACAATCTGCTCTGTATCGAGCAAATTGCCCGAAGGATTGTTGGGCGAACAAAGGAAAATGACTTTCGTAAACTGCTCATCCACAGCATTAAGCACGGCATCGGCATCCAAACGGAAATCGTCGTCGAGCGACACTTTCGTGTAACGGACATCATTCACGTCAGCCATAACTTCATACATCCCATAGGTCGGCGCGACGCTGACGATACCGTCCCTGCCCGGCTCGCAGAACGTACGGATTATCAGGTCGATAGCCTCATCGCTGCCGTTGCCGGTAAAAATATGTTCAGGAGCGATGCTTTTCAGCTCGGCAATGCGCTGTTTCAAAGCGCGTTGCATCGGGTCGGGATAGCGATTAACGGCAAGTCCCGACGCGGGCGGATACGGATTTTCGTTAGCATCGAGGAACACGGAAGCCGCGCCGTGGAACTCATCGCGAGCCGACGAATACGGTTTCAGGTTGCGAATATTTGGTCGTATCAGTTCCTGTAATGATTTCATAATCAGTTAGTTTAATCTTATTGTTACAGCGTTTTTATGCGCATCGAGCAGTTCGTGGGCAGCCATTGTTTCGATGGTCGGTGCGAGCGCCTGCAAACCTGCTTTCGTAATCTCCTGAAACGTAATCTTTTTCACAAAGCTGTCGAGGTTGACGCCGCTGTATGAACGGGCGTAGCCGCTCGTCGGCAAGGTGTGATTAGTGCCTGAGGCATAATCGCCTGCGCTTTCGGGCGTATAGTTGCCGATAAAAACGCTGCCCGCATTCACGATTTTGCCAGTATAAAACTCTGTATCAGATGTTTGAATAATCAGATGTTCGGGCGCATAGCTATTGCTGAAAGCCAATATCTCGTCGGCATTTTTCAGGATAACGATACGGCTGTATTGCAGCGACTGTTCGGTTAAGTCCCTGCGCGACAGCTGTTTCAATTGCCGTTCAACCTCTGCGGCGACCTCGTTAGCTAAACGCTCGGACGTGGTCAGCAGCAGCGACTGGCTGTCGGCGCCATGCTCGGCTTGCGACAGGAAATCGGACGCGATAAACGCCGGATTAGCCGTTTCGTCAGCAATAATCGCCACTTCGGACGGACCGGCAGGCATATCTACTGCCACATCACGCATACCAGCCAACTGCTTGGCTGCCATCACATAGCGGTTGCCCGGACCAAAAATCTTATACACTTTCGGTATGCTTTCGGTGCCGTAAGTCATCGCTGCAATCGCCTGAATACCACCTGCTTTACAAATATTATCCACTCCCGACAGATGTGCGGCAAAAAGGATAGCGGGATGTACGCTGCCGTCCTTAGCGGGTGGCGTACAGACAGTTACAGAACTGCATCCGGCGATGCGGGCGGGAACGGCAAGCATAAGCACGGTCGAGAACAACGGCGCAGTGCCACCCGGTATATACAGACCGACATGCTCAATGGGAACGGCTCGTTGCCAGCACTTTACGCCCGGCATCGTCTCCACTTCCACTCCGCCGAAACGTTGCGCGGCATGAAATTTCGTAATATTTTCGTGCGCCGTACGAATAGCCCGTTGCAAATCGTCGGGAACAAGCCTTTCGGCTGCTGCGATTTCTTTGGATGAAACGCGCAAATCGCTGATTTCCACACCATCGAACTTGGCTCCATAACGCATCACAGCATCATCGCCACCGATCTTGACGTCGTCGAATATCGCCTGCACAGTGCCAAACAGCGACGTAATATTAAGCGCGGGACGCTGTTGCAACTTTTCCCATTTGTCCGGCAGAGGATATTTTATAATTTCCATATATTCAACTGTTTATCTACAAGCAAAATATCAGTTCCCGGCTAATTTCTGTTGCCATTTCCAAGCCGAGCGCAGTGTGTCTTCAAGCGTTTCGACAGCCGTCCATCCGAGTACATTGTTGGCGTACGTTGGGTCAGCCCACACTTTCTCGATATCGCCCTCGCGCCGTCCGACGATTTTGTGCGGCACTTTGACACCTGTGCCTTTTTCAAACGTGCGGATAAGTTCGAGCACAGACACACCGCGCCCAGTGCCGAGGTTGAACACCTCAACGCCCTCGTTCATCCTGCCCGAAAGCATACGGTTCATAGCCGTAACGTGCGCCTTCGCCAAATCAACAACGTTGATATAATCGCGGATGCACGATCCGTCGGGCGTGTCGTAGTCGTCGCCGAAAACGCTGAGTTCGGGACGGATACCTGCCGCCGTCTGCGTGAGGAAAGGCACGAGATTTTGCGGTACGCCGACCGGCAACTCGCCGATCTCGGCGCTCGGATGTGCACCTATGGGATTGAAATATCGAAGTAGTATGCTTTTGAAAGAGGCGCCGGCGTGGATGACGTCGCGTATGATTTCTTCGCTGATTTGCTTGGTGTTACCATAGGGCGACATAGCCGGTTTGATGGGCGCGGCTTCGGTAACGGGCAGGATGTCGGGCTGACCGTAAACGGTGCATGAAGACGAAAAAACTATCCCGCGCACGCCAAATTTCGGCATAAGTTCGAGCAGGTTCAGCAGCGAAACGAGGTTGTTTCGGTAATATTTCAAGGGCTGCTGTACCGATTCGCCGACCGCCTTGCTGGCTGCAAAGTGAATAATGCCTTCAATACCATTGTATTGCGAGAAAAGTTGCTCCAAACCCGCACGGTCGTTACAATCAAGTTTCTCGAACGCCGGACGTATGCCCGTGATGCGTTCGATACCGTCGAGCACACTGACATCGGAATTTGAGAGGTTATCTATCGAAACCACCTCATAACCTGCATTTTGCAATTCAACAGACGTATGCGAGCCGATATACCCCGTCCCGCCTGTAACCAATATTCGTTTCTTCATTCTTTTTTTGATAACGTTTTTGTGGTTGCAAAGATAGGGATTTATTGAGAAATGGCAATGGATTATGGACAATGGTTGATTATTCGCCGTCTTATTTTCAACCTCTCGCAGCAACAATCAACTGTCCCAGAACGCCAATATTTTCGACGACTATATCTATGTCCAGATCAGACTTTTCGGCATCGTCGCGCGTTGCTTCGCCTGAAAGGGTTAGAGCACTGAATGTTTTTGCGCGGACGGCAGTCAGCATATCGGTATAAATACGGTCGCCGACGAGAGCCAGTTCGCCGGGTTTAAGGTTATTGGCATTAATTATTGCGTCGAGAATTGACGGGTCTGGCTTGCCAAACACTTTATCGGGCTTACGTCCGGTTGCCCGTTCAAGCGCTGCGCAGATAGAGCCGCAATCAACAAGCACAGTCTGACGGTCGGTAGGACAAACGAAGTCGGGATTGGTCGCAAAATAAGGTTTACCCTGCGCGATCCACCATGCTGCGCGGCACAAACGGCTATATTGCAGCGTCATATCGAACCCAACGAGCACAGCGTCAGGCTCTTCACACGGGTCGTCGGGCAGTGAAACGTAGCCGATAGCCTCAAACCCTGCAATCATACTCGGAGTGCCAAGTATAAACAGTCGGCATAAATCGGGACGTTGGCGTTTCAGATATTCGACCGTTGCGTCTGCCGAAGTAACAAGATCGTTTGCGGTGATTGTCAGCCCCATTCCGGCAAGATGAGCAATATAGTCAGCCTTATTTTTTGATGGATTATTGGTCAAAAACGAATAAGTGATGCCGGCGTCGGCAAGGTTGTCAAGGAAAGTTTTTGTCCACGTAAACAGTGTGTTACCCTTGTATATCGTGCCGTCCATATCGAGAGCGACATGGCGTATGCGGCGCAATTTTTCTGAGAGAGCGGGGTTGTGGTCGAGTTGCGTTATATCGTTAATATACGTCATTCGGAAAGCCATTTATCTAACAGTGAGGTGCGTACAGCCACATCGAGGATGGTAAAACGCGAACGGAGACACTGTGCACGGCGATATGATGCTCGCATACGTGCGGGCGTAATGCCGATTTCCTGCGGGTCGGTCGGCGCACCGGCTGCCTTGAGCCGACGACGCACTTCCTGCGAAGGGATAAGCTGGTGTTCGAGTCGATGTTTGATTTCCTGCCAGTTGTCGCGCAAGGTCGTTAGCTGAACGGCTAATTCGTCGCGACCGATATATTTTTCTTTCGACTGGTCAATAGCCATTTTCAGCAGGTCGTCTGTGAACATACTGCGGAACAGCGCTATCTGTTCGTCCCACGAAAGCCATTGCGACACGGCTGCATCAATGTCGAGCATCTCCATCGGCTCGGTTAACATCTTCTCGTAAAGTTGCGAGACAGCTAAAGTCGCCACTCCGACCTGAAATCCGTGCGAAGGCATCTCGCCGTTGTGGGTGTGATGTTCCATATTCCAGAGATGGCTGAAATAGTGTTCGGCGCCCGAAGCCGGACGGCTCGAACGGGCACACTGCATCGCGAAGCCGCTCAATATCAGCCCGTCGAACAGCGCCTCGACAGCCGCAGGTTTGCGTGCGCTGATGCCTTCGGGGTCGGCAAGCGCATCTTTCAGGCTATCCTGCACTATCGACCATGGCGCAGGTTCAATTTTTTCGACATCAAGCGCGTCAGCCAATATCCAGTCAGCTCCGGCAGGTATCTTCGCGAACAGATCGGCATATCCGGCGGCGGTCATCTCCGGCGGAGCGTTGCGAATGATGTCCACATCGGCAAAAACGGCAAATGGGGCTGGGCAAAAGAACGTTTTCTTTGCGCCCTCGTGCGTTATCGAGGCTCCGTAAGCCGTATAGCCGTCAACCGAAGCAGCTGTAGGCACGCACATATACTGCCTGTCGTTATGCGCCGACGCGAGTTTTGTCAAATCGTTTATCGTACCCGAACCCACAGCGACAGGCACAGCATCTGTGGTTCGCAGTCGAGCGTCGAGCTTCTCAACGTTTTCCCATCCGGCATAAGGTTTGTGCGAATCGAAGATAAAACAGTCGTCGAGCAGTTGAGCATCGCGCATAATATTACTTATCGTTTTTCCTGCGACATCCCATGTCGTTTTGTCGCAGATGATAATAGCTTTTTGGTCGGCGAAGCAGCGCTCGAAAAACTCCGCAATTCGAGGGATAATGGCTACGCCGACGTCCATAAATCGGGTGTCGTCAGCCGATTTCAGGGCATTAATTACCGATTGATTCATAATACATTATATAAAAGATTTACTAAAAAGAAAAATGTCGCACCGAGCAGGGCGCTGACGGGGATAGTCAGTATCCATGCCCAGAGAAGATTGACTGCTACGCCCCAACGGACTGCCTGCAAGCGTTTTACGGCGCCGACACCCATTATGCTGCCGGTGATTACGTGCGTAGTGCTGACCGGCACCTTCAGAATTTCCGTCAAAAACAGCGTCAAACCGCCGGCTGTCTGTGCACAAAAACCGTCGAACGAGTCGAGTTTGGTTATTTTGTTGCCCATCGTTTTCATTATCTTCCATCCGCCCGACATTGTACCGATTGCTATGGCAGTGAAACAGCTGAGCGGCACCCAGTCGTGAATGTCGTGCATCGACGAGAGTTGCAGCCAGTGAGGCAGCGTGTCAGGGTCAACGGTCAGATTGAACGAGATAATCGCCACCCCGATGATGCCCATCACTTTTTGCGAATCGTTGAGTCCGTGCCCGACGCTCAGCATAGCCGAAGATACGAGTTGCAGCTTGCGAAACCACGTTTCGGCATTACGGGGCTTCACTTTTTGCGCTATGTGCATCGTGATAAGCATTATCAGCATACCGCCGAGCATTCCGATTAGCGGCGCCGCAACGATAAAAGCAACAATGATGGTGATAACGCCCTTATTTATAGCATAAAACCCTGCGGAAGCAATAGCTGCTCCCGAAAATCCGCCAATCAGCGTATGCGACGACGAAGAAGGAATTCCAAACCACCAAGTAATTAAGTTCCAAATAATTGCAGCTATCAATCCCGAAAAAATCACCGGAAGAGTGATAAATTCGGAAAGTACGGTTTTCGACACCGTGTTCGCAATACCGAAGTCGCCGATGATATATTTCGCAATGAAAAAAGCTACGAAATTAAAAAATGCAGCCCAAATCACAGCCTGCAAAGGCGTCAGCACTTTTGTCATTACGACTGTGGCGATTGAATTGGCGGCGTCGTGAAAACCGTTGATGAAATCGAAGACAATAGCCAGCACTATAATCGCAAATAGTAAAGTCATACCTTGTCAGCTATATTTTACAATGATGGTTTTCAGCACTTTACCCACTGTATTAATGATGTTGGCTGAACGTTCCAGTTCCTGAATAATTTCTTTCAGTTTTATCAGCTCAACTATTTTTATGTCGTTGTGAAACAGCTCGGTAATGCCTTTTTCGTAAACTCTGTCGGCGTCTTCTTCGAGCCGTTTGATGCGTAGCGTACAGGCGCCTATCACCGAATCGGCTTTACGCAACTTGTGCAAGTCGGCAATTGCCGTTTTGATTTCCTGAGTGCCCTGCATAATGATGTGCGTCATATCGCGCATCGACTGCGGAAAGTCTTCGGGCGAATAATTCTGCACCTTATGCGCCGTGCGGTTGATGGAGTCTATAGCGTCGTCCATCTCATCGGTCAGCGAACTGATATCTTCGCGGTCGATCGGCGTTATAAACGTATTGTTCAGGGCGTTAAAGATTTTCCCTGTCTGCTCGTCGCCTTTACGCTCTTCGTCTTTGATAGCCTTGCTAATGCGGAGGCGCTCGGTCTCGTCGTTCGTGGCAAACAACTCGATTTGCAGTCCGGCTGTCTTTTCAAGTATTTCCGCCGTCTCGCTGAGGATAAGAAAAAACGACTCGTTTTTCGGCGTCAATGCACTGATTAATGCGTTAAAATTCAATTTCATAAATAGTAAATTTATTTATTACCTGTTAGCTCTCAATCCCCTAATCACTGCAGCGGTGAATCCTGCATTTTCCATTTCGTTCAGTCCGCGGATAGTCATACCGCCGGGCGTCGTTACCTTGTCGATTTCTTCTTCAGGATGGCTCTTGTTGGCGGTCATAAGCTCGACAGCGCCGCGAAGCGTCTGGAGGATAATATCTTTCGCCTGCACAGGATAAAAACCAAGCTCGACGCCGCCTTCCATAGCCGCGCGGATATAACGAAACGCATAAGCGATGCCGCACGACGACAGCGAAGTGGCAGCGCCCAAAAGACGCTCCTCAACAACCATCGTATCGCCCAACTCGCTGAATATCTTCTCCAAAAGGTCAATGCTCTGTTGACTTGCCCGTCTCGATGCAATGAACGTCATACTTTGACGTACAGCAACAGCCGTATTTGGAATGATTCTAAATATCACCGGCGACGCACCTTTTTTCGACTTCAGATATCCGTCCAAATCGTCAAGGGCAACGCCTCCTGCAATGGAAACGATTATTTGTCGCTCATAATCAAGGTTTTCGCGTATCTCGTCGCATACCGCCCCGATAAGCCAAGGTTTTACGGCAAGCACCACAATATCAGCGTCTTTGATAGCAGCAACATTGTCGGTTGCAGTTTGCACTGCGGGATGTATGGCTTTGATTTTGACGAGCGCATCCTGCGATTTGTCGGCGCAAACAATGTCAGCCGGCTTGATGATTGAGCCGTATCCCAGTCCGACAGCTATGGCGCCTCCCATATTTCCTGCACCTATTATCGTTATTTTCATAGAGTTATTATTCTGTTAAAAAAAACGTTGCAAAGATAACGCAGTTTTTCGTGATATGCAAACCGATTTTTTACGAAATCTTCGTACATTTGTACCGATTATTAACATTCAAAAAAAATGATTTTATGAATAAGCTGATTTTATCAATTTTACTCCTGACGGGCATCTTCGCGATTGCTGCGGGACAGGAAAAATACGAATTTACGACAGTTAAAGAACTGAAAGTTACGCCTGTAAAGAACCAGAGCCGCACCGGTACGTGCTGGTCGTTCAGCGGCGTCGGGCTGATCGAAGCCGAGCTGCTGCGGACGGGCAAAGGCGAATACGACCTGTCGGAAATGTTCGTCGTCAACCATTCATATACCGACAAGGCGGAGAAATATGTGCGCCTGCACGGTAATATGAATTTCGGTCAGGGCGGCTCGTGCCCCGATGTGCTGTACGTTTTCAAGCATTACGGCGCTATCCCCGAAGAAGTTTACAGCGGATTGCAGTATGGCGAAGACCTGCACGCCCACGGCGAGATGGTGCAACTGGCATCGTCGTTCGTGAAAACGGCGATTACCAAACCCAACGGCAAGCTGACACCCGTCTGGCAAAAAGCGTATCAGGGCATTATCGACGCATATCTCGGCGTAATTCCCGAAACGTTTACCTACAAAGGCAAGGAATATACGCCTGAGAGCTTCGGCAAATCGCTCGGACTGAATTTCGACGATTACGTCTCCATCTCTTCGTTCACGCATCATCCTTTCTATGAGAAGTTTGCGCTCGAAATTCCAGACAACTGGCGCTGGGAAGAAAGCTACAACGTGCCGCTCGACGAGTTGATGCAGGCAGTTGATTATGCGATAGAAAACGGCTACACGGTAGCTTGGACTGCCGATGTGAGCGAATCGGGCTTTACGCGCGACGGACTGGCTACCCTGCCCGACGTCCAAGCGATAGAAACCGCAGGCTCCGATCAGGCACGATGGGTAGGCTTGAGCGCTAAGGAAAAAGAAGACGAAATAAAGAAAATGACCGAAGGTCCGTGCAAGGAAATAGATGTAACTCAGGCATTAAGGCAGGAAACGTTTAACAATTACCAGACAACCGACGACCACCTGATGCTGATTTACGGCACAGCCAAAGATCAGACCGGCAAACCGTTTTATCTCGTAAAAAATTCGTGGGGAACGACGAGTAAATATAAGGGAATGTGGTATGCTTCAAAGCCTTACGTGTCGCTCAAAACCATCAACCTGACGATGCACAAAGACGCACTCCCGAAAGCCCTGCGACAGAAGCTCGGAATAAAATAATTCCGCCGCTCTCTCTCGCGTACATTAATATATTATATATAACAAAGCGAAAGGCGCCACCACCGTCACGGCAGGCGCCTTTCTAATTTTACTAAAATATGCGCGCAAAGAATTAATTATGATAACGCGGCGACAGCCGAACCGATGAGGTTTGCGTTAGCCGTCAGTTCAACATTAACAGTTACGTCCGAATGTCCAAGCTCGTTCAACAGCTCGTATAACGTAGTGAGCACCTGACATTTATAGCTTGGGAACTTCGCGCCTTTCTGTCCCCTCTGGTCAGAGCTCCAGAAGAGGCTGCCTTCGGCTGTCAGGCGAACGGTCTTGATGGGAGTGTCGTACGAACTGATGAGGTCGTGAATAAGTCCTGCAAGCGAGGCGGCGACCAATTTTGCCGAGCGTTCATACACGCGGTGAGCCGCCTTCACGTACTTGTGTTTGTACATATCGGGATAGCTCATTATGCGCGTTAGCTTTTCGGCATCAAACTTGTCTTCAAACTCGTCGCACGAGAACAGATACTCGATGATACGTCCGAGATACATTCCCGAAATGGCTTTTTCAAACCGCTGACCACCCTGATTATCAGAGTATTTGTCAATCTTGTCGTCGATGACAGTCAGATAAGGCGGATAGAAATTGCCCGATTCGAGGTTGACGGGTATCAGTCCTTTCTTTGCGTAGTCGGGGTTCAGTTTCCCGATTTTTCCTGCCGGATAGAACGGCGCCATGTTAGTACCCGTGCCTACGATCAGCCCGATATGCGCCTGAGCGTCCTTGTCGGTCAGTCCGGCGAAAAGGCTTGCAACAGTGTCGTTTATCACTTTGATTGAAGTGAATTTGACGCCGCTGAGGTAAGCATTCAGGTAGTCCATCAGCGACTTGCCCACATATTCGTCAACCATCCGCTTGATTGTTACGCCCTTAGTCCAGTAAAGGAGCTTGGCGTCGCCGTCGAGCGTTGACTCAGCCGGATACGAGAAGCAATAGCCAATCGACGTTACGCCGTCGAGATTGAGCGAGCCGATAAGACTTGCCATCTTGGCGTAAAGCTCGTCGCGGTCGCGTCCTTCGGGGTCTTTCATTATCTTCTCGAAGTTGTCCTTCGTCCCCGGATGAACTATCGGCTTGCCGTTAATAAACTCGATGACGGTAGCGCGGAAGTTCGTCCCGCCCAAATCCAGCACCAGAACTTTCCCGTTTACCACATTGGTATTGGGATTGATATACGTCGGAAGGCAACGGATTTCCGTCTTATCTTCCGCAAGACCTTTGCGGATTTTCTCCTGAAGGTCGGTTGCAATTGTTGTCAATTGCTCTGTTGTCAATTCAAAAATATTATTCTCCATGGATAAAAAATATTGAATAATCACTAATTTGCGCAAAAGTATGGTTTTTTTTCGGAAAAGACAAAAAAACGGGCAAAAAAATTTTTGGCTGAACAATTTTGTTTGTTTCAAAAATAATAATTACCTTTGCGCCCGATTTCGATGCAAGGCATCCGGAGCGGCAGCGGCTGCTTTTTTTATGCACACAGCATCGCGATGGCAAAGCCCGGGTGGCGGAATTGGTAGACGCGCTCGTTTCAGGTGCGAGTGGTTAATAGCCGTGCAGGTTCGAGTCCTGTTCCGGGCACATCAAATGTCAGATTTGCGCAGGTGGTGAAACTGGTAGACACGCTACTTTGAGGGGGTAGTGCCGGTAACGGTGTGTGAGTTCGAATCTCATCCTGCGCACCGAAAAATATTTTTTTTTTGGACGCGAAAGTTTGCCGCAATAAAAAATTATTCGTACCTTTGCGTCCTGAAATTTAAAAACGAAAAGAAAAAAACGATAAAACTATGTCAAAAGTTTGTCAAATAACAGGAAAGAAAGCTATGGTTGGCAACAACGTAGCCCACTCGAACAAGAGGACAAAGCGTAAATTCAACGTCAATCTGTTCTCGAAGAAATTTTATTGGGTTGAGCAGGACAGCTGGATCAGTCTGAATGTCTCTGCAGCCGGTTTGCGCCTGATAAATAAGGTAGGTCTCGACGCCGCCATCAGAGGAGCAGCCAATAAAGGATTTATAAGTTAATCAGGGGAGGACGCAGAGATGGCTAAAAAACTGAAAGGCAATAGAGTACAGGTGATTCTCGAATGTACGGAGCATAAGGAAAGCGGTATGCCCGGCACTTCGCGCTACATCACGACAAAAAACAGGAAGAATACGACCCAGCGCTTGGAGCTGAAGAAGTATAACCCTATCCTGAAGAAAGTTACGTTACATAAAGAAATTAAATAACAGGAGATTAAGTCATGGCAAAAAAGGCAGTTGCATCGTTCAAGAAAGGCGAAGGACGCACATATTCCAAAGTGATTAAGATGGTAAAATCGCCTAAAACAGGCGCGTACATCTTTCAGGAAGAAATGGTGCCCAACGATGACGTGAAAGACTATTTCGCGAAATAATCGTAACACGGGCGCTATCTGAAGGCGGCTTTAAAGTTCTCATAAATTTTAAATATTTGCGGGCGACAGGATTTTGTGAAAAAATTCTGCCGCCCGTTTGTCTGTCTCAAAAATAATCCCTACCTTTGCTCGTTGCTAAAATAAAACAATAACAATAAAAAATAATTACTCGTATGAAATTTGATGTATCAAGTAACGCATTACTAAACCGTTTACAGGCTATCAGTAAGGTGATAGCGACAAAAAACACTCTGCCCATCCTCGACAGTTTCCTGTTTAAACTCGAGGACAGCAAACTGACTATCGTGGCGTCGGACGTCGAGACACGACTGATTACGACCGTCGATGTGATTAATTCCGAAGGCTCAGGGCTGTTCGCCATCTCAGCTAAGATGCTGCTCGAGCCGCTGAAAAAGCTGCCCGAACAACCGCTGACGTTCGATATCAATGACGTCAGTCTCGAAATTTTTATCCATTTCGAGAACGGAAAATACAACTTTATCGGTCAGATCGGCGACACATACCCGCTGCAGAAACCGCTGGGCGACAGCACAGTAACGCTGACAATGGAGTCGCAGACGCTGCTCAACGGCATCAGCCGCACACTGTTTGCCACCGCCGACGACGACCTGCGACCCGTGATGAACGGTGTCTATTTCGACATCAAGAAAGACGCAACCACCTTCGTGGCATCCGACGGGCACAAACTTGTCCGCCTGACCAATAGCAGCGTCAAATCAGAACAGGACGCTCAGTTTATCCTGCCAAAGAAACCGGCTTTCCTGCTGAAATCGCTGCTCGCCAAGTCTGCAGACGCGGTAACGGTGCAGTTCGACGACAACACCGCCCGCGTCAAAACCGAACAGTTCGAGATGATCTGCCGACTGATCGAAGGACGCTATCCCAACTACAACAGCGTAATACCGACTGTCAATCCCAACGAGATGACAATCGAGCGCAGTGCGTTTGCCAACGTCCTCGAACGTGTAGTCGTCTTCTCAAATCAGGCAAGCAACCTGATTAAGTTGAAGTTATCGTCTAACCTCGTTGAAGTGTCGGCACAGGATATAGACTTCTCGACTTCGGCTGAAGAAAAAATGGTCTGCCAGTATGCCGGTATAGATATGAGCATAGGCTTTAAGGCTACGTTCCTGATTGATATTCTGGATAATATCGGTTCGGACGAAGTGAATGTCAGACTGTCCGACCCCTCGCGCGCCTGCATCGTCCTGCCTGTTGAAAACGAACCCGACGAAGACCTGCTGATGTTGCTGATGCCTATGGTTCTCAACGACTAATCAGCACGACAAAAGATGCAGCTCAACTTAACCAATCCATTGGTTTTCTTCGACTTGGAGACTACCGGAATAAGCATAATCCACGACAGGATAGTCGAAATTTCACTGCTGAAAATTTATCCCGACGGCACGGAAGAAAGTAAGACGCGACGGATAAATCCCGGTATCCCCATTCCGGCGGAAGCAACTAAGGTGCACGGCATTACGGACGAGGATGTGAAAGACTGCCCGCCGTTCAAGGCTATAGCCCGTTCGCTGGCATCGCTGATCGAAGGGTGCGACCTCGCAGGGTTCAACTCAAACCGGTTCGATATCCCTCTGCTTGCCGAAGAATTTCTGCGTGCAGGAATAGATATCGACCTGAATAAGAGGAAGTTTATCGACGTGCAAACTATCTTTCATAAGATGGAACAGCGCACATTGTCGGCAGCTTACAAGTTCTATTGCAACAAGGATATCGACAACGCACACAGCGCTGAGGGCGACGTGAAAGCCACTTACGAGGTACTGCAGGCGCAACTCGATCGCTATCCCGAACTGAAAAACGACATCAGTGCGCTTTCGGAATTTTCGAGCTATAACAACAATGTTGACTTCGCCGGTCGGATGATTTACAATGAGAAAGGTGAAGAAGTTTTTAACTTCGGAAAGCATAAAGGCTTGTTAGTCAGGGATGTATTAACCGTTATCGACCCGAATTACTATACATGGGTGATAAACGGCGATTTTGCCCTTGACACAAAACAGAAACTTACTGAAATACGCAAACGCGAAACAGGCAGATAAGATGAACGGAAAAAAAATCATACTCGGCGTAACGGGTAGCATCGCAGCATATAAAGCGGCGTTTCTCGTTCGGGCGCTCATACGACGAGGCGCTGAAGTTCAGGTGGTTATGACGCCGGCGGCGAAAGAATTTATCACGCCGCTGACGATGGCGACCCTGAGCCGCAAACCTGTTGTGAGCGAGTTTTTTTCGTCGCGCGACGGCTCGTGGAACAGCCACGTCGAGCTTGGACTCTGGGCTGATGCCATGCTCGTCGCACCGGCAACAGCTTCAACAATAGCAAAAATGGCTAATGGTGTCGCCGATAATATGCTGGTTACCACATATTTATCCTGCAAAGCGCCAGTTTTCGTCGCGCCCGCTATGGATCTGGATATGTACGCGCACGCTACGACGCAACAAAACTTATCGCGTCTGCAAAGCTTTGGTAATCATATCATTGAGCCTGACGCAGGCGAACTCGCAAGCCAACTCACCGGCAAAGGACGAATGGCTGAACCGGACGCAATTGTCGCCGTGCTGGACGATTTTTTTGCGTCGCAAAACAGTCTGCGAAAAAAAAAAGTGCTGATTACGGCAGGTCCGACGTATGAAAAGATCGATCCTGTACGTTTTATAGGTAACTGCTCGTCCGGCAAGATGGGTTTTGCCATAGCTGAGAAATTCGCAAAGCGCGGAGCCACAGTGCATTTGGTCGCCGGTCCGGTACACCTGCAGGCGGCGCATCCGAACATCCGCAGAACCGACGTCGAGTCTGCCGAAGAGATGTACAGCGCGGCAGTAGAGTCGTTTACCGATGCCGATATCGCTGTGCTGTGTGCCGCTGTAGCCGACTACAGACCCGAAAACCGGCTGAACGAGAAGATGAAGCGCGAAAACAGCGAACAGATTATGCTGACGCTCGTCCGCAACAGAGACATCGCCGCCACGCTCGGAAAAGCTAAACGCGACGGTCAACTGCTCGTCGGATTTGCGCTCGAAACGAACGACGGATTGCGTAACGCTATATCGAAATTGGAGCGTAAAAACTTGGATATGATTGTCTTAAACTCGCTCGAAGACGAAGGCGCAGGTTTCGGTTCCGATACCAACAAGGTTACGCTTATCTGTCGCGATGGCGACGTAAGCGGATTGCCATTGATGAGCAAAACGCAGACCGCCGAAGAGATAGTGAAAAAAATTGTAACAATGATAAAATGACAATGAAACGTAAAGGGCTGATATTAGGATTGTTGATGATGACGGTTTTGACAGTTTTCGCGCAAAATTCGGAACTGAATGCACGCCTGACCATCAACAGCGATAAAATTCAGGGCACTAACAAGCAGATTTTCACCACATTGCAAAGCGCCCTGAACGAATTTATCAATAACAAAAAATGGACAACCGCTACCGTCTCAATGAACGAACGCATCGACTGTACGTTCACTCTTATTCTGAACGAAATGACTGATAATCACTTCGTTGGCGAAATACAAGTGCAGGCTCGACGACCGGTCTATAATTCCACTTACACGACAACGATTTTCAATTTCCGCGACACTCAGTTCGACTTCGATTACACCGAATTTCAGCCCTTAGAGTACGTCGAGAATACACTCGAAAACAATCTTGTCGCAACTATCGTGTTCTATATCAACGTGATACTTGGGCTTGATTTCGACAGTTTCGCACCGAAAGGCGGCTCGTCATTCTTTCAGGAAGCCCAGCATATCGTAACTCTGGCGCAGTCGGAAATGAGCTGGTCGGGCTGGAAAGCCTTCGACAGCGACCGCAATCGCCACGCACTCGCCACAGCGCTGACCGAAAACAACGGCGAATCGTTCCGCCAATTCTGGTACGACTACCACCGCAAAGGATTAGACGAAATGGCTGCTAACGCCGACCGCGGACGTACGAATATCATAGCCGCGCTGCCCACTCTGACAACCTTCAAAAGCGCACGCCCAAATTCCGTGCTGCTGCAAATGTTCTCCGACTCCAAACTCGACGAACTGATCGCGATTTACACCAAAGCGACCACGCAGGAGAAACAGGAAGGCTATAAACTGATGTCGAATTTATACCCCGCCGAAAGCATACGTCTGGAGGCAATAAAAAAATAACTTATGCTGAAGTCGCTGTCAATCAAGAATTTCGTCCTAATCGACGACCTGCACATAGACTTTGAAAACGGTTTTTCGGTCATGACGGGCGAAACCGGCGCGGGTAAGTCCATCATTCTCGGCGCCCTCGCTCTCGTTCTCGGACAGCGTGCCGACAGCAAAAGTATTCAGAGCGGGCGCGATAAGTGTATCGTCGAGGCGATTTTCGATTTGTCCGCCTACGGACTTGAACCGCTCTTTACGGACAACGACCTTGAATATGAGCAGGATAACTGTATCCTCCGCCGCGAACTGCTGAACACCGGCAAATCGCGTGCTTTCGTCAACGATACACCCGTACAGCTTAACATCCTCAAACTTCTGGGCGACAGACTGATAGATGTCCATTCGCAACATCAAAACCTGCTGCTTGCAGATACGCATTTCCAACTTAATGTAGTCGATGTGATAGCTGGTACAGCATCAGAAATAGCAGTTTACAGGGCTGAATATCAACGCTATATCGAGCTGTCGCGACAACTGCGCGAAACGGAAGAGAAAATGCGCCGTACAAAAGCCGAAGAAGACTACGTGCGTTTTCAGTTTGAAGAGCTGAAAGCTGCACAACTAATTGAAAATGAACAATCGGAACTGGAGCAGGAACTCGAAACCCTGTCGCATACCGAAGAGATCAAAACCTCATTGTACAAAATCACATCTTTACTGAACGACAGCGACAAGCCGTCGGCATTGAATATGATACGCGAATCGCTGACTGCAATGGACTCGCTTACAGCGTATTATCCGAAAGCCGTTGAATTTGCCGAACGATTGCGCACCGCGTTTATCGACCTCGGCGACCTCGCTTCTGAAGCCGAAACGCTGAAAGACGAAGTTGAGTTTAATCCCGAACGGCTCGAATGGGTAAATCGCCGCCTCGACACGCTCTATGCCCTGCAACAGAAACATCGCGTCGGCTCGGATGCCGAACTGATAGCCTGTCGCAACGAATTTGACAGGCAGCTGGCACTCATCGATTCGTACGACGACGCAATAGCCGAATTGACGGCACGGCAAAACGCCACTCGTCAATCTATGCTCGCCAAAGCTCAGACAATCAGCACTAAACGCAAAAACGCCTCATCCGAAGTGGCAAAAAATATCATCCAACGAATGGTGCTGCTCGGCATACCGAACACGCGCTTCAACGTAGGTTTTGAGGAAAAACAACCCGACGCAGACGGTATCGACGAAGTGAGTTTTCTCTTCTCCGCAAACAAAAATGAGCCGCTCAAACCTGTGGCTCAAACGGCTTCGGGAGGCGAAATATCGCGACTGATGCTGTGTGTGAAAGCTATGATTGCCGGATTTGAAGCGCTGCCAACCATCATTTTCGACGAGATTGACACGGGAACATCAGGCGAAATAGCAGATAAAATGGCGGATATTATGCAAGACCTCGGTCGAAAAATGCAGGTGCTGACCATCACCCATCTGCCGCAAATAGCCGCGAAAGGCAAAGTGCATTATCTTGTGTATAAGGAAGATACGGCTGAAAGAACACATACGCGGATACGACGGCTCGACGGCGATGAACGAATACGCGAAATAGCACGAATGTTGAGCGGCGCCTCGCTTACCGAAGCCTCCGTCGCAAACGCAAAAGAACTCTTAAAAGCCGCAAAAGTATGAAAGACAACGATATGATTTTTGGCATCCGAGCCGTAATCGAAGCTGCCACCGCAGGTAAAGAGATTGATAAAGTCTTTGTAAAGAAAGATTTAACCGGCGATACAGCACGCGAACTGTTCAGCGCCCTGAAAGAACGTAATCTTTCCGCGCAGCGAGTTCCCGTCGAGAAACTGAACCGCATCACACGCAAAAATCATCAGGGCGTAATCGCCTTTATATCACCGGTTTCATACTATCGGCTCGAAAATATCATCCCGCAGATTTATGAGCAGGGACGCGACCCGTTTATCGTCATTCTCGACGGCATCACCGACGTGCGCAACTTCGGAGCTATAGCCCGCACCTGCGAATGTGCCGGTGTGGACGCATTGGTAATCCCTGAAAAAGAGAGCGTTACGGTCAATGCCGATGCTGTGAAAACTTCAGCCGGAGCGCTAAACATACTGCCCGTCTGCAAGGAGAAATCTGTTACTCAGGCAATTCGCTTTCTTCGCGACTGCGGATTGACGGTTTATGCCGCTACCGAAAAAGCAGTAAACATATATACATCAGTTGATTACAGACGACCCGTCGCAATCGTGATGGGCGCCGAAGACAAAGGCGTTGCCGCTGTAAACCTGCGAATCTGCGACGAGATGATAAAAATCCCGCAATTTGGCACAATCGCCTCGCTAAACGTCTCGGTCGCCACATCAATCATCGTATATGAAGCTGTACGACAAAAAATGAACTTAACTTAATATTAAATAACTAATAATTAACGAATTAAAATGAAAAAAATTATCAGCTCACCAAAAGCGCCCGCCGCTATCGGACCTTACAGTCAAGCCGTTCAAGCCGGCGATATCCTATTCCTTTCAGGACAACTCGGCATCGACCCCGCAACAAACGACTTCGCGCCGGGCGGTGTTCAGGAACAGGCAAAACAGGCATTCACTAACATCCGAGCTATCCTCGACGAAGCGGGATACTCCATTCAGGACATCGTCAAAGCGACTGTCTTTCTGGCAGATATGAACGATTTCGCTAAGATGAACGAAATCTATGCCGCCCAGTTCGAAAGCGACTTCCCCGCCCGCTCGGCTGTCGCTGTCAAAACCCTGCCCAAAAATGGCTTGGTCGAAATCGAAGTCATCGCCGTGCCCCGCTTGGCAAGACATTGATATTGCGACAGTTAGCAAAAGAGTAAATCCCCAAATCCAACATTCAGGATTTGGGGATTTAATGTCTGTCAGACGGTTTTCCGGAATATCCAAAAATCGCGGTTGCGGTTTGTTGGAGTGCGCCTCGCGCATCATGTCTACAAGTTGTTCTACGTATCGTTGCATATTCTTATATTCAAATTTTCATCCGCTATATTATACTCTTCCACCCTGTTTTTGTAACGATGATGTGGTCGAGGAGTCTGATGCCGAGCAGTTCGCCGCTTTCTTTCAGACGTTTGGTTATTTCAATGTCTTGCGGACTTACTTCGAGGTCTCCGCTGGGGTGATTGTGGGCTACGGCGATAGAGGCGGCGCGGTCGGTGATGGCGTCGGCAAATACTTCGCGGGGGTGGACTAAGGACGAGTCGAGGGTGCCGATAGAGACGGTGCGTTTCTCTATCAGTCGGTTAGCGCCGTCTAAGGTGAGAACGACGAAATGTTCCTGTTTCTTGTCTCGGATGTCGGAAAGCAAATCAACGATTTTTTCCGGTTCGTCAAGTATTTCGCTGTTGCGCAGGTTGAAACGGTTGCCGATTTCTAAGGCGGCGACGATTTTGGTGCCGTTTGCTTCGGCTATACCGGCGATTTTCAGCACGTCTTCGAGGCGCACTTTGCCTTTGCCTGTGGGTTAAACTGTATTATAACCTCTTGCATGAAACTAATCATATCTTCAGTAGTATAGTCGGTTGGTTCTGTTGCATCATCTACTTTTATCGAATAGTGGCCATGTGTTCCAGTCCATTCAACAAGGTATTTGTGCCCATCCGTCTCTAATTGGAAAGCATGTTCATATTCACCCTTTGAGTCATAAAGTTTGAATTTCTCGTCTTCAATCTTGTTATCTTTGCAGATGTTACGAAGATATACAAGAACCGGATCGAAACAATGGCTATCACGAGTCTTGCGCTGAGCCATTATGATATGACCATTCTGACTATAAATACGTTTATTCCAGGCTTCATCAAGAATAGACGGGCACTTGATGACACATTGAATCCATGGAGCACAACCCTTTTTCTTATCAGCGATCAGAGCTTCAAGGAAATTTTTAGCAGACATTGCAGAATAAGTCTGTATCCAGAGGTCTATCAAGGTCTTTATGTTGGCTCCATATGCTTGCCCATCCTTGGTGTGTTCACGCATATAACGTTTGAAACTATTATCACGATCTTTATTGTACAAAAAAAGGCGATTGCTTTCTTCCCAACAATTTGGAGCAAAAACAAGCATTGCAGAGTAATAGGTTAATCCATTATCCCTGATACAGTCAAGCAACTCAAGTAACTTCTTACTGTACTCTTTGAACACATCTAACTTATTGTTCGACCAATTCAAAAGACAGCGGATTTGCCCCCAAAGATATGGGTGGTTCTCAGCTATATCAAAGTAAGTTTCCCATTCGTCGGTGTCATTCAGTATCAATGATGCCTTCAGTCTTTCTTCTGCCAAAGATTGATTATCAAGTCGCTGGTAAGTTTTATCTGATGACTTCAAAAACTTCTTTACAACGGTTTTGTCTTCCTCTATATTCAATCTTTGCTCCGAAACAAAAGCAACCAAATCCGCTGCCATTTGCTTTAAACTCAAAGTTGCCTCTTGAGAGAACTGGATTTTATCAATACGCTGATTGTTATTGTCATTAAGGAGAATGTTACGTGTCGCCCTAACCCATGCTTCAAGATTCTTCAGCCATGACTCATGGGCAGATTTATCAAAATACCATGGCATCAATTCATCTTTTGATTTCTTAATAATAGGAAAGGCTCGAAGGAATAATAGCATGGCATAAAAGGTCAATTCTACATCATTAGGAACCTTTGTTTCCAGAAAAGAATCAAACAAAGAACTATCATCCTTATCAATGTGACTTATCTCGGGCAACAAGTAGGATATTTCATAGTAGATGTCATTGATGTCATTGATATCTTTATAAATGAGTGAATTGACATCCTCAATAAGCTGCCTGAAGTTCAATGTCAACGAAATAGCAGGAACAACAATATGCTGCTCATCACTACGCAAATCAGTCAAACTGTCTGTATAGACAAACAATAGGTTATCAATTTTCGCATCATCAAGATTGTAAGCTGCTTCAGCAAGTTTCTCCGAAATATTCACATTCTCGAAGAACTGTAAGGCAATCAATCGCAACAATAGGTTCTTGAACCGAAGTTCCGGTAACTTAGGGTCGGCTTTCAAACGTTCTCTTTTACGATTTTCTGGTTCTGTTGATTCTGTATTGGCAATTATCTGACGAGTATATTGGTGCCAGAACAAATCAATCCATGCACCATCCATCAAGGTACGCCAATCCTCTTCATCTTTGTGGGATGCAAGAGGTGTTCCATATTCATTCGTTTCTTTCTGCTGTACCTGAAGTTCCTCCTCAAGAGTTGATTTTAACTTGTCAAAATCAGACAACTGCTTGCCACGAGCATTCATCTTGATGAAAAGTTCATTAGAGAGTCCAAACTCTCCCAAATTCAAAAGATTGAATGTTATATGTTCCAAATTACGACGGCAGAGAGACAAGTCCATATCCCACCAATCTTCTCCCATCTCACTATAAATGGCATCAACCATGACGAGCATGGAAAGAATAGTTGGATCATACTTCCATTCCCACTTAAACCAATCCCTGCCTTTTATTATAGCAGAAGGAGTGGTATTCTTTTGACGTGCTTCCTGTACAAACTGAATTGCCTTATGTTGTACCAACTCATCACAGAATTCGTTTGAGGTGTTACGGGTCTCGTAAGTAAATACAGAATGTTGTTTATCTCCAGGCATACTAAGATCCACTCCCAACATCCAATGAAGGAGGAAAAGTGTTGTGAGACGCTGCTGACCGTCAAGAGGTTCGAAAGCATTATTCTGATTGCTTCCATACACAAAGTCGAGTTCTGTTGCTGGTCGTTTGCCCTTTACCACCAAAAGAAGAGTGTGTACAAAAATTTTGCGTATCTCGTCAACCTTCTGACTCAGTCTTCCTTGGGCATAGTCCCGTTGAATCTTCGGAATACGAAGTTTACCTTGTTTCAAAAGATCAATAAAGCTATATTTTTTCAAATTATCACTCATGACTATATCTCCTTTTCTCTAATAATTACAGAATCGAAAATAGGATCAACTGCCTCGTGCATAGCATTCATATATCCCTTTCGGTCAGCACTGCTCCATCGCATATTGTCCAGATAAGAAGACTCTTTGTTACTATCTGTATAATACTTCAGAAACAGATTACGAGTACACAATGGAATGAAGCGGTCTCCCATTCTGTCATATTTTACAATACAATATCGCTTGTATGCAAATGGAGCATCCTTATATTCACGGTTAGTTGCACTATCAAGCAAAGTTAAATTACTCAGATAATCCTTCTTCTTTGTCGTAAGGTCAACCTCAAGATCATTTTCTTCAGATTCTGTCGAGTAAAATTTATTGACTTCCAGATAAAATGCTCTATACTTATCCACATTAACCTTTGTACGCTCTTTGAATTCGTCAATCAGGTCTTGACATTCCTTTGCAAGTTCCTTTGAGCGATCAGTCTGTTCCAAGCCAAGAACGAACTTCACATTTTTGAGCCAACGCATACGATCATCATATTCCTGCAATGTAGCATCATTCTGTGAATCCACATGCTCCACGTCCCAGCTCTCTTTTTTATACTTGTCAAATGCGAATCGAACATTCTGTCCCTTACGACAACACTCTACATTGAAGAGCAAAAGAACTCGTGGAACATATTCAGATTTATACTCAAACTCATCGATAGCATCCTTCTTGATGAACTTGTTATCTTGCTTGAATCGTTCCATCATCTTCTTACGAAGAGCTATCATTGTATCTTCCACAGTCCATTCAGGTTCTGACTCCTTACGAGCACGTTTCTCGTCCTCCAAGTGGTTGTATATCTGCAATGGAGTAAAACCAATGGCCACAAGGTAGCCCACATAATGATAATATAGGTTGTCTTCATACCATGCGACAAGTCGGTCAAAGGTCTTCCTAACCTGTTTCCAAGCATCCTGCATAGTATGAATATCATTAGCCCAATCGCTCACGAACTCTTCGTTCATCTTATTACGCTCTTGTTCACGACAAAAGTCATAGAGTTTTTGGAATTCACGATAAGAATAATCAGCATCCTTCTCTTCATCACGACAAGTGACAAAGTCAAACAACACATCTATACGTGTTTGAGTACCATTGTTGTCATCGCTAATGAAGTACCAAAAATTATCATCCTGAAACTTGCGTTCCATCTCGTTCCATTCCATAGACAATTGCTCTGCTGGTAGTTTATCTCCTTCTGCTCGCAAATCATAATCCATAATGAATAGAGCTTTAATAAGCTCAGAGCTAGTCAATGAAATCTTACCTTTGTTAAGACGATTGAAAATATTGATGCTAACAAGATCTTCGCTATCCTCATCAATAGCGTACCAAATAATCTTTACCTGACGCTTCTGGTTGTAGAGCAAAGAACCAGTAAAGTTGTTGAGATTTTGCTTACTCTTTGTTTGTTCTTTAAACCAGTCATCAATAATTCGCTTGGACTCAGATAAGTAATAGCTATCTATGTTGTATGCAGCATTTGGATTATCGAAATCAAGTTGAGGACGATTTGTATATACTATGTCATAAAGATAATCCTCATACATCTTCCGTTCATCTTCACCGAGACGTTTCATCAGACGCTTCAATAATAAAAGCATAGTTGTTAGTCTTTGCTGACCATCAAGAACTTCATAAGCATTCTTATTATTGTACTTACATGCCCTGACAACAACAGGCTGAAGGAAGTAGCTATCGTTTTTCACGTTATCATCATTTGCAAACTGCTTGATGTCTTCAAGCAAGTCTATCACCTGCTTCTCCTCCCAACGATAACCACGCTGGAAAGACGGTATCACAAAGTGATGCTGTCCGTCCAACAAGTCCGCTATGGGCATTGGAGCAAAACTTTTATCGTATATTAAGTTTTCCATAATGTATTTTACTTAGCATTTATTCTATTTTCAAGATTGCGTTCAAAAGAATATGTAAAGATGGTGTCTCCCTGCCTGATGTCGGCATCAATGCCGCGAATCGCCATATTCATTTTGGCAAGACGCCAAGTGGTGGTGTTGAGTTCCTGCCCGTAAATGGCGATGTCGCCGATGCGCCCGGAATGTTTCTCGTCCGTCTCATCAAAGCCCTCCGCCTTGTATTTGGCTAATTGCGTCTCAAAAGCGTCGGAGACATATTTGATAAAAATCAGCCCCAGCACCACATATTTGTAGTCGGACGAGTTGATATTGCCGCGCAGTTTGTTGGCGGCGTCCCAAAGGGTGCGCTCTAAATTATTCTTTTCTGTTTCTGCCATATTTTTTACTATTTTGCAAAGATACACTTTTTTTTCTAATACAAAAAATATTTTGCGAAAAAGTTGAAATTATTTTGGAACAGACGTCTTGGCGATATTGACCTCAAATTATACTCTTCCACCCGGTTTTTGTAACGTTGATGTGGTCGAGCCGATGAATGCCGAGCAGTTCGCGGCGGCGTCCCGGTGGGTGCGTTCGAGTTGTTGGGTGGTTCCTTGTGTTTAGGCATAGTATTTACTCTTTTATTAGTTAGCGGTTAGGGATTTACTTTTGACTAACAGTTCAGCGAGTTCATCTTCTGTAGGCAGAACAGTTTTATATTTTGAGGCGAAAATCTGGTGGCTTTCTTTTAGCACCGAATATTTCACGATTGTTTCATCTTTTTCAGAACAAAGGATTATTCCGATTGTCGGGTTGTCGTCCTCTCCGCGTTTGAGCGTGTCGAACATTCTGACATACATATCCATCTGCCCGAT
>JAISTS010000090.1 GCA_031272455.1 Tannerella sp.
AAAATGGTTGCTGATACAAAATATAAACTTTATGACCAAAAACATCCCGTAATAGAAGATATTCGGCAAATTTGCGCTTATGCCCGAATGGAAGGATTGAGTAAAAAGTTAGGAAAAACTGAAAACGAAAATATTGATTGTCTAATTATTTACCCTTGTTCTGAAATAGAAAATAACCCCTCTGATAAAGATGAAAAAATGACTAATGAAGATATTAGCATAACAGAAGAGGATAAAAATGAAACATTTCAGTCATTTTTTGAGGATTTTATACAGGAAAAAGACTTGGGGAAATATAAAGTAAAGCATTATACCAAATTCTACAAATGCGGCATAAAATTGCCGACACGCAAGTGAATCATAATAAATTTGACGCTATGAGGACTAATAACAGATTACACGATGCAGAAAACGAGCAGGTTAATGCAAAATATCAAAATCAATACCGCATCCCGTCGGCACGTGCGGTATGGCACGATTACAATGGCGGTGCATATTTCATTACCGTTTGCACCAAAAACCGTGAACATTCGTTTGGCGAAATCGTGCGCGACAACGGCGAACCGCAAATGCAATTATCGGAAATCGGAAAATATTTAACAGAAATCATTGAACGAACACCCGAACATTGCCCGTATTGCCAAATCCCGTTGTTTGTTGTTATGCCTAATCATTGGCACGCGATTGTTACGATTGATACAACGCACGGTAGAGACGGTGCATGCACCGTCTCTACAAACGGCGAACGATGGAAAAATGCCGATGTCAACGAAAAAATGCAACAGATATCATTACATAAAAAATCGTTGTCCGTCGCCATTGGTGGCATAAAATCCGCCGTTACGAGATATGCCAACGAAAACGGCATCGCATTTGCGTGGCAAACACGCTTTCACGATTGCATTATCCGCGATCAAAAAATGATGAATCTCGTCGCCGATTATGTCGAACACAACGTTGCTCGGTGGGATGACGATTGTTTCAATGAACCAATGTAGAGACGCGGCATGCCACGTCTCCACGAAGTCGTTTTGCTCGAATGTAACCGTTAACCATTGAAGAATATTTTTGTCAATTAAAATAAAGGTGTAATTTTGCAGTGCGATTGCAAAATTACACCAAATATACATAAGTAAATGATTAACAGAACGATGAAAAAGACATTATTATTAACAGCGACAGCAATTATGCTGGTTGCTTACGGATGCACTAACGGGGATAATCTCGGTAAGATTACCAAAGTGCATGTGATTTTCAAGACGCATCTTGATGTGGGTTTTACCGACCTGCCGTCGAAGGTGGAGGCGAAGTATATCGCCGAGTTTATTCCCAAGGCTATTGCGGTGTCAGACCGTTTGCGTGCCGAGGGGGCTGCCGAGCGTTATGTCTGGACGACAGGCTCGTGGCTTATTGCCTCATATCTGAAGCAGGCGTCGCCCGAAGCGGTGCAGCAGCTCGAAGAGGCTATCCGTCGCGGCGATATAGTGTGGAACGGCGTGCCTTACACCTTTGAGTCGGAGGCAGCCAACCGCGAAGTGTTTGCCGAGACGCTTAAACTGTCGCAGCGCTTCGACGCCAAGTACGGCAAAAAGACTGTTGCGGCAAAGATGACCGATGTGCCGGGTCATACGCGCAGCATCATCACGCCGCTTGCCGATGCGGGGATACAGATGCTGCATATCGGCGTTAATCCCGCTTCGACGGTGCCGGACATTCCCCCTGTATGCCTCTGGCGCAATACCGACGGCAAAGAAGTGATACTGATGTATCAGGGCACGTATGGCACCGATATGCCGCTGCCGGACGGCAAGACAGCCGTGTCGATCAATTTCACCAGCGACAATCAGGGACCTCATACGGCTGAACGGGTGAAAGAGATCTATGCCGAACTGCGCGAGAGGTATCCCGATGCCGAGATTGTTGCTTCGTCGCTCAACGACGTCGCCGCCGACCTGCTGAAAATCAAGGACAAGCTGCCCGTTCTCACTTCCGAGATTGGCGACACTTGGATTTACGGCTATGCCAGTGCGCCAGTGATGATGGCTCGCGCCCGCGCTCTCGAACGGCTCTTTGCCGGATGGCTCAAAAACGGCAAACTTGACGCCGACAGCGACACGGCAATAGATTTCGCCGTACAGTTAGGCTTGGTAGCAGAGCATACTTGGGGACTTGACGTGAAAACGTTTATCAAAAACTGGGATAAGTATGATATTGAGGCATTTAATGCCAATCGTGATTTGCCTGAAATCAAACTCGGCGAGTTATCATGGAAGGAAAAAGCCGAGCGCGTTGATCAGGCTGTAGCCCTGCTTCCGGCAGACCTGCGTCAGGAAGCCAACGCCGCTTTGGAAGGCATAGGGACGGCATCACCCGTTGCGATTGCTGAAAACTCGGCGACATCACTTCAGCCTTCGGGCGCTATTGCTTTCAACTCCGTTGTAGCAGGCGAAATCACTTATCAGACCTATTCGGCAGACGATTACATCAACTATCGCAAGGCATATATTCGCGGCGAACACGAGTGGGCGCTGGGCGATTTTGGCAAGCCTGGGCTTGAAAACAGCAAAGCCCGCAATGCCGAGATTGTCGCCGTCAAAGACAAGGCACAGACTAATGGCGACATCATCGACTGCCTTTATGCTTTCCCCGCCAATCCGCTGATTAATCCTGCCGCTCTGCCTCAGCAGGTGCATACGCGATACACCGTTTCCGACCGTAAGTTGATGCTTACCGTTTCGATAGTCAACAAACCCGCTGTACGTATCCCTGAAGCATATTGGCTCACGTTCAAGTCGGACGATGTTACTGCCATTATTGCCGAAAAAATGGGTATGCCGGTCGATGTGTCCGATGTCGTTGAAGGCGGTAACCGTCAGATGCATGCCATTGATAACTATATCGACCTTGTTACGCCGAAAGGAACCGTGCGTATCACGAGCATTGACGCACCCGTTGTAGCGATAGGCGAACGGCGCGGTATCAACTATTCGACTCAACTGCCCGACCTCAAACAAGGTGTACATTTCTGCCTCTTCAACAACCTCTGGGGCACAAACTTCGCGATGTGGTGGGGTGGCAGTATGGAATATCGGTTTGTGCTGGAAATGTTATAATATCGACACAGATACTGTGTTTTGTGTCAAAACGGATTTTTTATCAAAAAAGCGCCTTCTCTTTCGCGAAAAATCCTTACTTTTGTATCGAAAAAAAAGAACGCGAAGGATATGGGCAAAGGTAGCAAAAACCTGATATATTACGTGCTGATGCTGATACTGTTCGGCGTGTTGCTGTACGTTACGGCTACGAGAGGCGGGCAGTTGCAGGTCGCGGGCGATGGCGTTGCGCCGCTTGCCGGAGTACACGGCTTGGGCGAGGCATGGACGGCGTTTGTCGCGGTCGTGATGCGGCATGTCGGCTCGTCTATCGGGCAGCTGCTGATGCAAATCATCGTCATTCTCATTATCTGCCGTATCTTCGGATGGCTGTTTCGCAAGATGCGCCAGCCCGTCGTTATCGGCGAGATTATGGCGGGCATAGTGCTCGGTCCCTCCGTTTTGGGGATGATGGCGCCCGACGTTTCGCAGTTCCTTTTCCCCACCGAATCGCTCAATAACATCAATCTAATCAGCCAGTTCGGGCTTATCCTGTTTATGTTCACGATAGGGATGGAGCTTGACCTGCGCGACATCACGGCTAACTGGAAAAAAAGCCTGCTGATAAGCCATACGAGTATGATTGTGCCGTTCTTTTTCGGAGCTGTCGCCGCTTATTTTATCTACGAAAAATATGCCGCCGGCGAGACGCCATTCGTGCCCTTCGCTTTCTTTATCGGCATCGCGCTGAGCATATCGGCTTTTCCTGTGCTTGCCCGCATCATTCAGGAACAGAAATTGACGCGCTCACCATTGGGGAAACTGACGCTGGCAAGCGCCGCGACCGACAATGTTACCGCCTGGTATATTCTGGCGATCATCGTCGCCATCACGCAGGCGGGAAGCATGCTGAGCGCACTGTTCAATATCGGTTTTTCGGCATTGATGATAGTTGTTATGTTCCTCATCGTACGTCCGCTTCTGATGATGGTGGGCAACGTTTACCACAACAAGGAAGTGATGGATAAAGCGCTGATTTCGCTTATGTTCCTCATCCTCATTATCACATCTTTCCTGACCGAAACGCTCGGTATGCACGCGCTCTTTGGAGCTTTTATCGCCGGAATGATTATGCCCGAAAACAACCGTTTCCGCAAGATTCTGACCGAAAAAGTTGAAGACATCTCGTTGGCGTTATTCCTGCCGCTGTTTTTCGTATCGACGGGCTTGCGCACCGAGATAGGACTGCTTAATTCGCCCGATATGTGGCTGCTGTGCGGGCTGTTTATCCTTATCGCCGTCGTCGGGAAAGTCTCCGGCGCGGTCGTGTCGGCAAGGTTCACCGGCGAGACGTGGAAAGACAGCCTGTTTATCGGAGGACTGATGAACACGCGCGGACTGATGGAGCTGATTGTGCTCACCATCGGCTACGAGCTTGAAATTCTGCCGCCTGAGCTGTTCGTTATCCTCGTGTTGATGACTCTTGTAACCACGTTTATGACCTCTCCCCTGCTCTCGTTCATCCATTACTGTTTCCGCCGCAAGGAAGCCGTCGCGACCGTCGAACAGCCGAAGGATGTATTCAGGATACTGCTCTCGTTCGGACGTGCAGGAAGCGGCTCGCTGCTACTCGACGTCGCCCATCAGATGTTCTCGCAAAGCCGTCAGAACGTGGAAATTACCGCCCTGCACCTGACCGTCGGGACGGAAGTCAACCCCGCGCAGACAAAGCATTTCGAGCGGCTGAGCTTCACACCCATACTCCACGAAGCCGAAAAACTTGGGATGAAGATCCGGACGCGCTACGAAGTAACCGACAATGCCGTGCAGGAAATTGTTAATATTGCCAACGGCGAGCGCTTCGACTTCCTGCTTGTCGGCGCCAGCCTCTCGGCGAGCGACCTGCCTGCCGACCGCAAAGCGCAGCGCATCATCAGCCTGTTTAATCTCATTTTTCGTCCCTCTAAATCAGGACGATACCTTATCTCGCCCGGCTCGCTGCTCGAAAACAAGGAACACCTCTTTGTCGAGCAAAGCCGCTGTCCGGTCGGTATCTTCGTCAACCGCGGTTTCGTACAGGCAAACCGCATCATCATCATCATCAATTCTGCCGACGACCTCTTCCTGCTGCGTTATGCCGAAGTGCTGATGCGCTCAACCCAGTCTGCCGCAAGCATACTTCATCGCACCGGCGGCGTCCCGCAAACGGGCGAATACATCATCAACGCCATCCGCCAGTTCGTAGCCTTCAACGGCGAAACGACCCTCCTGCCCGAAGTTGACCTGCTAAACGAATCGTTCGACGATCACGATATGATGCTCGTCAGCTACCGCACATGGGGCATCATCGCCACCGAATGTAGCGAAGCGCTGCAATATATGCCATCGGCGCTGATTATCAGTGAAACAAAATAAGTTATTTCTTCAGCGCCTCGAAAATAAGCCCTTCCAGCTCATCCGCCAGTTCGGGATTGTCCTGAATGCACTGTTTGGAAGCGTCGCGACCCTGACCGAGTTTGGTGTCGTTGTAGCTAAACCACGAACCGCTTTTCTTGATGATATTCAGCTCAACGCCAAGGTCGATAATCTCGCCTGAGCGTGAGATGCCTTCGCCAAACATCAGGTCGAACTCGGCTTTACGGAACGGCGGCGCGACCTTGTTTTTCACTACTTTAACGCGCACCTGATTACCCTTCACCTCTTCGCCGTCTTTCAGTTTGCCGATACTGCGGATGTCGAGACGCACCGAAGCATAGAATTTCAGCGCATTACCACCCGTCGTCGTTTCGGGATTACCAAACATAATGCCGATTTTTTCGCGCAACTGATTGATAAATATGCAGGTGGTATTTGTCTTGCTGATAGTTGCCGTCAGTTTGCGCAGCGCCTGCGACATAAGACGTGCGTGCAGACCCATCTTGCTGTCGCCCATATCTCCTTCAATTTCAGCTTTGGGCGTCAGGGCAGCCACAGAGTCGATGACGACGATGTCCACCGCCGACGAACGGATTAGCTGCTCGGCTATTTCGAGCGCCTGCTCGCCGTTGTCGGGCTGCGAAATCCAGAGATTTTCGATGTCAACGCCTAACTTCTCGGCATAGAAACGGTCGAACGCATGCTCGGCGTCGATAAACGCAGCAATGCCGCCCATCTTCTGCGCCTCGGCGATGGCGTGGATGGCAAGCGTCGTCTTACCCGACGATTCGGGACCGAAAATTTCAATGACGCGCCCGCGCGGATAACCGCCAACACCCAATGCGGCGTTCAAACCGATTGATCCTGACGGGATTACGTCAATATCTTCAATCGTTTCGTCGCCCAATTTCATTATGGAGCCTTTGCCATAGCTCTTCTCGATTTTCTCCATCGTGGCGCGTAACGCCTTCAGTTTGTCGGCATTAACTGCCGTTTTTTCTGTTTCTTCCATATTATTTCAATATTTAAAATTACTAATTCTGAGACTGTGCAAATGTACATGATTTTTTTTGAAATGCAAGCCGACGAAGTGAAAAAAATCACTATCTTTGTCCCCCGAAATAATAATTTATAAGTTCATCGACATGATAGTCAAACCATTCAAAGGAATACGTCCGCCACGCGATTTGGTCGAGCAGGTGGCATCGCGACCCTACGACGTTTTGAGTTCGGACGAAGCTCGCCGCGAAGCTGAGGGCAACGATAAGTCGCTGTATCACATCATCAAACCGGAGATAGATTTTCCGGTCGGGACGGACGAACACGACCCGCGCGTGTATGAACGGGCGGTAGAAAATTTCCATAAATTCATCGCCAACCGCTGGCTTGTGCAGGACGCTCGCGAACATTATTATATATATGCGCAGACGATGAACGGCAAAACGCAGTATGGATTAGTCGTTTGCGCAGGCGTGGACGATTATATGAACGGCAAAATCAAGAAACACGAACTGACGCGCCGCGACAAGGAAGAAGACCGGATGAAGCACGTACGGGTGAATAATGCCAATATCGAGCCTGTGTTTTTCGCCTATCGCGACGATAATGAGCTGAATGATATAGTTTTACGCTATGCCAACACTACACCGGAATACGACTTTACAACACATCCGGACAACTTCCGGCACCAATTTTGGATTGTCGGCGACGACGAAGATATACGGCTAATCTCCGCACGATTTGCGGCAATTGCGGAGATGTATATTGCTGACGGACACCACCGTTCGGCTGCCGCAGCGCTTGTCGGCGCAGAAAAAGCTCGCCAAAACCCGCATCATCGCGGCGACGAAGAATACAATTATTTTATGGCTGTGTGTTTTCCGGCAAGTCAGCTGACGATTATCGACTACAACCGCGTTGTCAAAGATCTGAACGGACTGTCGGACGAGGCTTTCCTTCAGGCTCTTACAAAGAATTTCGACATCGCTCCGAAAGGCAGTGAGATTTTCAAACCCTCGCGGCTGCACGAATTTTCGCTCTACCTCAACGGTCAGTGGTATGCACTGACAGCTAAAGCCGGAACCTACGACGACAACGACCCGATTGGCACGCTCGACGTAACGGTTTCGTCGCAACTGATCCTTGACGAGATACTGGGTATCAAGGATTTGCGTACCGACAAACGGATAGATTTTGTCGGCGGCATACGCGGACTTGGCGAACTGAAACGGCGCGTTGACAGCGGCGAAATGAAAGCGGCGCTGGCACTCTATCCCGTTACTATGCAGCAACTTATCAATATCGCCGACACCGGAAATATTATGCCGCCGAAAACAACATGGTTCGAGCCTAAACTGCGGTCGGGACTGGTAATTCATTCATTGGAATAAGCGATGATACGTAACATTGTATTCGATATGGGCGGCGTGTTGGTCGATGTCCGACGCGACCGTGCAGTATGTAATTTCCAAGAAATAGGAGTTGACAACGCCGCCGAACTGATTGATTCATACCATCATAAAGGGATTTTTCTTGACATCGAAAGCGGAGCGATCGACGCTGACGAGTTTTGCCGCCTGCTCTGCCTCGAAGCGGGCAAGGATATCCCCCGCGCCAACATCGAATGGGCATGGAAAACGATCATCGACCCGCCCGAAGCGTATAAATTGGATTATCTGCTCAATCTGCGACAGCATTTTCGCACCTTCGTCCTGAGCAACAACAACCCGATACTGATTGACGGCTGGGCGCGTACTGCAGATTTTTCGCCCGCCGGTCGCCCGATTACGGACTATTTCGACCGTACATATTTCTCGTACGAGATGCACTGCGTCAAGCCCGGACAGGAAATTTTTCGCCGTATGATAGCCGACAGCGGCATCGTGCCCGCCGAAACACTTTTCCTCGACGACAGCGAAAACAATATCGCCTCCGGACGCGAAGCCGGTTTCCAAACTCTCCTCATCGTCAATGGCGAAGACTGGCGTGCGAAATTGGATGGACTGCTTGACGGACAAAATAACTACATTTGCATTATCATGAACCGCCTCAAAGGGCAAAAAACAAAAATTATGAACAAGAGAACATCACCACAATGGATTACGGAACTCGCTGAGGGCGAGGTGTTTGTCTTCGGTAGCAACCTCGCGGGGATGCACGGCGGGGGCGCGGCGCGGTTGGCGTTGAAATGGGGCGCAGTCATGGGACAAGGCGTTGGTTTACAGGGACAAACGTATGCCATACCAACGATGCAGGGTGGCGTAGAGACCATCAAGCCCTACGTTGACGAGTTTCTGACTTTCGCCCGCGAACACACGGAACTGACCTTCTTAGTTACCGAAATAGGCTGTGGCATAGCGGGTTTCACGCCCGCCGAAATAGCGCCGCTCTTCCGCTCCGCTATCGACGAGGATATTGCAAACGTGCTGTTGCCGGAGAGTTTTTATGAAGCGTTAGCAGGTTGAGTATGACAGTAGATGATTACATAGCCGCATATCCGGCTGAAATTCAGGAGCGTTTGCAGCAAATACGCTCAATAGTATTCGAGTACGCACCGGAAGCATTAGAGTACTTGTCGTATGATATGCCCGCCTACAAACTTAACGGGCGGCAACTGCTTTACTTCGCCGCGTTCAAGCAGCATATCGGCGTCTATGCGATGCCCGAATGTATGGAAGCTTTCGAGCGTGAGTTGGCGACATACCGGCACGGCAAAGGTTCGATACAGTTCCCCTACAACCAGCCTTTGCCGTTAGACCTTTTCCGTCAAATCGTAGAGTTTCGCGTCTGGCAAACGGCTAATGCCCCGAAGAAAAAGTAATGACGCAACTAACCCCTCTCCGAGCAATCTCGGAAAGAGGTGTCGCGAAATGTCAGGAAATACGCAATCAATCAGAGGATTAGTTGCGTCCTGTTAGTGATTAAGCAGGATTTTCCGCCAGGATCTTGTTGACTTCGTCCTTGTCGTAGAACTTACGAATGCCAAATTTCTTCGGAATAAGTTTTCCCGATTTACGCCAGTCGAGCAATGTGTCATAGTTCACTTTGAGTATTTCCATTACGCTCTGGGTGTTAAGATGCTTATCGGGATCCGGTTTCTCCTTTACGGGAACAACGGGAGCCTGTATAGCTTTAGTCGGTTTACGACCTCTTTTCTTGCCTGTTCCTTTTCTTGCTTTACGATCTTTTTTGAAACCTTTTGCTACAATTTCATCAATATAAGATTTCTTGTAAACAAAACGTCGCGGACTGATTTGTTCGGGAACGAGTTTACCTTTCTTCTTCCAGTTGAACAGGGTGTTATAAGTTACTTTGAACAACTCCATTACTTCTTTCGGAGAGTAGTACTCGTCCTTCTGCGGTGCGTCTGCTGTATCGGCAGTTGCGATTACAGTTTTTTGACTGCCACGCATCAATGCTTCTACGGTCAACCTGTTGTAAGCCAACTTATTACCAATTTTCTTTTCCGGCACAAGTTTACCTTTCTTAGCCCAGTTGTATAGCGTATTGTATGAAACTTTCAACAACGCCATAACACCTTTCGGGTCTAAATACTGCGGCTCAGCGGGTGCAGGTGATGCAGCAGGTTTGGTTTTTGCTGCAACGGGAACTGCTGCCGACGCCGGTTTCGCTACTCCTATCGATAAGCCTTCGATAAACGCAATCAGCTCTTCCACAGTAAATTCAATCTTCATTTTCGCACGTGCACTTTTGCTTAGTTCGTGCAACGCTTTAAAATCATTTACATTCATATTATCAAATTATGTATATTAAATTTGGCTGCAAATATATGAATAATTATTAGATTATCATATTTTATGAAAATTTTTTTTCGATTTTCTGCATTTTTTTTATGTTTTTTCCTCAAGAGTGCATCCTGATTGAGAATTTTTTTTTATTTTTGATGCCCGAAAGAAAAATATACAGATATGAAATCATATAAAACAGCGATTATCGGATGCGGCAAGGTAGCCCATCTTCACGCAAAAGCGATTACACGCCTCTCTAACGCGACTCTGACGGCGGTCTGGAGCCGAACGCCCTCAACGGCAGAGCAGTTTGCAAACACCTATAACGCAACGCCTTACGACGATATTGCCACTATGGTAACTGAACAGCATATCGACTTGGCGATAGTATGTACACCTCATCCCTTCCACCGCGACGCAGTAATAGCGGCTGCCCGAGCAGGCGCTAATGTACTGGTAGAAAAGCCTTTGGCATCGTCGCTCGAGGACTGCGATGCTATGATTGACGCTTGCCGACAAGCGAAAGTCAAGCTCGGAGTCGTCAGCCAGCGCCGTTTCTACGCTCCCGTTCAGCGTATCCGCCGCGCTATTGACGAGGGCAAAATAGGCAAGCCTGTTCTCGGCACGGTCAATATGCTCGGCTGGCGCGACAAGGCATACTACGACGCCGACGACTGGCGCGGCACATGGGATATGGAGGGCGGCGGAGTGCTTGTCAATCAGGCTCCTCATCAGCTCGACATCCTGCTGTGGATGATGGGCGATATCGACGAGGTATATGGCGTCTGGCGCAATCTCAACCATCCTTATATTGAGGTTGACGACACGGCGCTGGCTATCATCAAGTTTAAAAATGGCGGCATAGGCAATATCATCGTCAGCAATTCGCAGAAGCCGGGAATTTACGGCAAAGTGCATATTCACGGCTCTAACGGGGCATCGCTGGGGGTACAAACCGATGGCGGCGCGATGTTTATAGCCGGTATGTCGTCGGTGCTTGAGCCGCCAGTGAACGACCTCTGGACTGTTGTCGGCGAAGAGCATTTGCTCGAAGGATGGGTGAAGGACGACAGTGAGCTGTTTCTCAGCATCGACCCTACCATTTATTATATGGAGCGCCAGATTGAAGATTTTTTACACGCTTTAGACACCGGCGGCGAACCGCTTATTACAGGAGAGATGGGACGCAAAACGGTCGAGCTGTTTACGGCAATCTATCGCTCTACACGTGAAAACAGGACGGTAAAGGTAAGTAGTTAGTAGTCAGTAGCAAGTAGTTAGTAGAAATCGTGCACCGTGCACCGTGCACCGTGCACCGTGCACCGTGCACCGTGCACCAAAATAATATATATAATTATGAAGAATTCCAATAAATCCAATCTTATTACGCCCGGATATGTGGCGACATTCGTATTAGTTACGGCGTTGTTTTTTCTGTGGTCGTGGCCTAACACGCTGAACGACTTCCTGATAACTCAATTCAAGAAATCGCTGGAGTTGACGCTGGCGCAGACAGGTTTTCTGCCTTTTGCTCTCAAGACGGGCTATTTCTGTCTTGCCATTCCTGCCGGACTGTATATGCAACGCAAGGGTTACAAGGCGGGTATCTTGCTGGGTCTGATGCTGTTTGCCGCCGGTTGCCTGCTGTTTTATCCTGCGGCGAGTACCCAGCGCTATGTGCTGTTTCTTGGCGGCATTTTCGTGATGGCAGGCGGCTGTGCTTTCCTTGAAATAGGCGCTAACAGCTTCGTTGTCAGTCTGGGCGACCCCGACACATCGGAACGCAGGCTCAATCTTGCTCAGTCGTTCAACCCGATTGGCTCGATCATCGCATCGACAGCCGGCACGGTTTTTATTTTTTCGGGCAACGAGCCTGACGCAGCTGCTATCGCGGCTATGAAACAGGCAGGCACATACGCCGACTTCCTGCGTGCAGAAAATGCGAGGGTTTTCCCCGTTTATATCGCTCTGGCAATCATAGTGTTAATAATAGCATTCCTGATAAAACGCGCCAAATTTCCCGAAGTATCCGAAGAGAAGCATAGCGGCGAAAAAGGCAGTTTCCGTGCGCTGCTGAAGTTTCCGAACTGGTGGGGCGCCATCATTTCGCAGTTTTTCTACCTCGGCGCTCAACTTGGCACGTGGAGCTATATAGTGCTGTATATCACGCAAAACAGCTCGCTTGGCGAGAAGGCTGCCGGCGGCTTCGTCATTGCCAATATGATCATTTTCATGGCGGGACGGTTTTTCTCGACTGCTCTGATGAAATATTTCCGTGCGACACGGCTGATGGGCATCTATGCCATTATCAATCTGTGCCTTATCTCGATGGCAATACTCGGCTCGGCTTGGGGCGAGGCGCGTTTCGGACTGGGGTTGAACGCGATTATGCTGCCTGTACCGTTCAGCACGATGACTGTTCCCGTCAGCGTTTATGCGATGATACTCACGGCATTCTTTATGTCGCTGATGTATCCCACCAATTTCGCTTCGGGCGTAAAAGGTCTCGGCGTCCATGCCAAGCTGGGCGCTTCGATCTTGGTAATGAGTCTGATAGGCGGCGCAATAGGTTCGCTTGCCATAGGCAGGCTGGCTGACACAAAATGGGGTATGATTGAAGGCGTTAACGACCCTCAAATAGCCGCAGGGATGTGCGTTATTGCGCTGTCCTACATCGTGATAGGCTGGTATGCCTTCGTCGGCTCGCGTCCGCCTATTTCACGAACGGAGCGTTGAGCAGGTAGTCGGCGCATCCTTTCACGCCAACGAACTGACCTCCCGAAAAGCCTTCAAGCTCGACGAAAAAGTCCTGAATACCTGTTGAGTATGCAGCCTTGAAAATGTTCTCGAAATTCATCATACCCGACTGTCCAAGCACTTCTTTGTCTTTGATATGAAGCAGGCGGATGCGGTCTTTGTGCCCAAGGATATATTCGAGCGGGTCGTGCTGCCCCATCACCGTCCAATAGACATCGTTCTCGAATACAACGAGCGCAGGGTCGGTATTTTCGAGGAAGAGGTCGTAAATCGTCTTTGCGCCGCGGGGAACGCCACGCCGTCCGAATATAGCCTGCGTACCGCCTTCGGTAACATAAGCATATTCAAAATCGTGGTTGTGGTAGCCCCACTGCACGCCTGCCGCTTTTGAGATCTGACCGGCTTCGTTGAACACTTCGCAGACATACTTAACCTCTTCGACGCTGCGCGTTTGGGGCAATCCGGGCTGGATAAGATACTTGCAGCCGAGCGTAACGTGGTCGGCAACAGTCTTTTTCCAGTATTCGGTAATCTGCGCACGGTTGTCAGCCTTGTACTCGTTAACGGGCGGGTTGACGTGCGAACTGGTGATTTTCAGCCCTACATCTTCAGCCGCTTTACGAAACTCTTTCAGCTCCATTCCGTAAGCTTTGCCGTCGCGAACGCCTGCCAGCTCGATAGTTGCGTAACCCATCTCGGCGACCTTTTTCAGACCGCCCGGAACATCGGTCATAAACTCGCGCCCCAGCGAATAAATCTGAAGCCCGAAATTTTTAACTGCTTTGGGCGACGCTATTTCACGAGCGCCTGCAATGCTTGTTTTACCTGCAATCAGCCCGCTTGCTGCGAGGATTGATGCACTTTTCAAAAAATCTCTTCGGTTTGATTTCATAGCATGTTATATATATTAATGTACGTGTAAATCGCCGACAAACTTATGAAAACGCGCTGACATCTCCAAATTTTTTACTCCGAAAATAATTAATATTTTTTTTTGATACAGATAACATTTTGATATACATCCGTTTGAAAATAATATACGAAGCGACGCCGCAGTATTTTGAAAAATAATTTGGTTTTCCCGAAAAAAGTCCGTACCTTTGCACCCGATTTTAAGACATCGCGGAGTGGAGCAGTGGTAGCTCGCTAGGCTCATAACCTAGAGGTCGCAGGTTCGAGTCCTGCCTCCGCAACTTCATCAAACATCCCTTTAAACAGCATTTTTTTCGTTTTCAACAGCATTTTTTTCGTAATTAATATATAAAATACATATATGTTCAACAATTATTCGTATTTTTGCATCCGAAATTTAATTAACAATCCAATAAAAAAGAAAGCATTATGAAACGTCGTGATTTTTTAAGAAACAGTGTAATGGTTGGCGCAAGCGCCGCTTTATCACTTAATTTTGAGGGACTTGAAGCCGCCCTGACATCAAAAACGGTCAAAGTAGAAACAGCTCCCGACCTCGTTGCAGTGATGGGTGGCGAGCCGGAAGCTATGCTCGACAAAGCGCTCGAAGCTCTCGGCGGCATTGGCAAGTTCGTCAAACAAGGGCAAAAAGTTCTTATTAAGCCGAATATAGGATGGGATCGCACGCCTGAGCTTGCCGGCAATACTAATCCACAGTTAATCAGCGCATTGATAAAGCGATGCCTCTCAGCCGGAGCATCCAAAGTTACCGTTTTCGACCATACTTGCGACAACTGGCAGAAATGCTATACGTCGAGCGGCATCGAGGCGGCAGTCAAAGCAGCCGGAGGGTCTATCCTGCCTGGCAACGACGAGCAGTATTACAAAAAAGAAATCGAACTGCCACAGGGCGTTACGCTAAAAAAAGCCAAGATACACGATGCTCTGGCGGAAGCCGATGTGTGGTTTAACGTGCCGATACTCAAAAACCACGGCGGCGCCAAACTGTCGTGCGCGATGAAAAATTATATGGGCGTCGTCTGGGATCGCCGTATTTTCCATTCGAGCGACCTGCAGCAATGTATAGCCGACATCTGTACGTGGACAAAAAAGCCGGTACTGAATATCGTTGACGCATACCGCATTATGCACCAGAACGGTCCGCAGGGCAAGAGTGCAGCCGACGTGGCTACGGTCAAATCGCTTATTGCATCGACCGACATTGTTGCAACCGATGTAGCCGCACTGCGCTTCTTCAATCAGGTTAAGAAGCTGGATCTCAACGCTGTAAGCCATATAGGTAAAGGCGAAGCCCTGAAACTTGGCACTACTGATATCGACAAACTGAATATCAAACGTATTAAGCTATAAATAGCTGATACATAATTTAATAGCATAATAATGAAAAAGATGCGTTTCCTGAAATGGCTGCGGGTCGTGCTTGCTGTACTCGTGTTCGTGCCCATACTGGCGTTTTTCCTCGATTTCGCGGATGCGCTGCCTGACAAACTGCATTTCCTCGCCGACATACAGCTTCTGCCTGCCATACTGGGCGGTTTCTGGCTTGCCGTAGCGGTGATGCTTGTGCTAACCTTGCTGTTCGGACGTGTTTATTGCTCTGTGATATGCCCTGCAGGCATACTTCAGGACGTCATCAACCGTATTTATTGCATTGGCAAGAAAAAATCGAAAGGCTCGCGACGTTTTCGCCCGCACAAACCGGCTAACTGGCTGCGCTATACATTATTAGTATTAACAGCAGCGACTGCCGTCATCGGTTTTTCGGAACTCTGCCTGCTGCTCGACCCGTACAGCAACTTCGGGCGCGTGGCTGCCAACCTGTTGCGTCCGCTGGCAATATGGGTCAACAACCTGCTGGCATACGCTCTCAACCGGATGGGTAACTACGCATTGTACAATGTAACTATCAACACGGTAACGGCGACATCTGTCATCGCCTCCGCCGTTATACTTCTGGTTTTCATCGCATTAACTGTATGGCGCGGACGTCTGTTCTGCAACACACTCTGCCCTGTCGGAGCGCTGTTAAGCCTGTTTTCGCGATTTTCGTTCCTGCGCATTGCCGTTGACAAGACCGCGTGCAACCACTGTTTAGCCTGCGAACGCAGTTGCAAAGCCGAAGCCATCAACAGCAAAGAGGCAAAAATTGATATGTCGCGTTGCGTGGGCTGTTACAACTGTTTCGACTCGTGTAAACAGAACGCGCTGACATACAGACCGTTCTACGTTGCTGACAAAACGCAACCCGCCGCTGCACCTGAGCCGCACAAGCCCAACAGCCGTCGCGAGTTTATCGCCACAAGCGCAGCAATAGCCGTAGCTGCTCCCGTAGCCATACTCAAAGCGCAAAACGGACAATCCGATGGCGAAAAACTGCCGCCCGTAACGCCTCCCGGCTCTCTAAGCCTCGAACGTTTCAAGGATAAATGCACCGGCTGCCATCTCTGCGTTACGCAGTGCCCAAGCCACGTGCTGCTGCCTGCCGGACTGCAATACGGCTTCGGATACCTGCTCAAACCGCGTATGGCGTATATCGACAGCTATTGCAACTACGAATGTACCGTTTGCGCCGAAGTATGCCCTACCGAAGCCATCAAACCGCTCACGGTCGAAGAAAAGACGACCACTCAGGTTGGCATCGCACATTTCTACGAAGACCGTTGCGTCGTCAGCGTTAAGGATCAGGACTGCGGCGCATGCTCGGAGCACTGCCCTACCCAAGCCGTTCACATGATACCTTACAAGGGCACTTTGACTATACCGAAGGTCGAAGACGAGCTGTGCGTTGGTTGTGGCGGTTGCGAGTCCATCTGCCCCGTGCGTCCCGACCGCGCCATCATCATACACGGACATAGCGTCCACCAGTTAGCCGAAAAGCCTAAGGAAGAAGATGCTATCAAAGTGGATGTCAACGACTTCGGGTTTTAACAGTCTGCTGTCAAAACGCTAATCAGCGCAAAAAAAACTTAAATTTGTCATAAATATGGCGACAGTTTGCCATATTTCCGTATCTTTGTGTCCATAATTTTAGTGTTATCAGGATGAGACGTCGGGCATTGCTACTGTTCATATCGTTTATTTGCTTTATATCAAGCGTTTCGGCGCAGAGCGTCGGCTTGGTGCTAAGTGGAGGAGGCGCTAAGGGAGCCGCCCATATCGGCGTGATTAAAGCGCTGGAAGAGAGCGGCATACCTATCGACTATGTAGCCGGCACTTCCATTGGCGCCATCGTAGGCAGTCTTTATGCTATGGGTTATTCGCCCGACGAGATGCTGGAGCTGTTCCTGAGCGAAGATTTCCAGTACTGGCAGTCGGGAGTGATTCAGGACAAATACATCTATTATTTCAAAAAGCCCGACCCGACGCCCGAATTTATGCGTTTCGCCATCGACCTGACCGACTCGTTGCAGGTCAAAACCAATCTGTTGCCGGGCAGCATCATCGATCCTGTGCAGCTCAATCAGGCTTTTGTGGCGCTCTATGCTCAAGCGACAGCAAAATCGGCTTGGAATTTCGACAATCTGTTCGTGCCGTTCCGCTGCGTCAGTTCCGATATTTACAACAAAAAAGCTATCATCTGGCGTAATGGCGACTTGAGCGAAGCTGTGCGTTCGTCGATGACTTTCCCCTTCTTTTTCAAGCCATTATGGAAAGACGGCGTGCCGCTGTTTGATGGCGGCATTTACGACAATTTCCCCGTCGATGTGATGAAAAACGAATTTCATCCCGATTTCATTTTCGGTTCAGCTGTTGTAGGTCGCTCCAAGCCGTCCGAAAACCTGATGAAACAGATGGAAACGATGGTGATGCAATACACTGATTATCGGGTAGATGAAGAAGACGGGATGATGGTCAAGTTTGATTTGCCCAACGTCTCGCTGCTCGATTTCGTCAAGGCTAAAGAGTTGATGGAGAAAGGTTATAACGAAACGCTCGCTATGATCGACTCTATCCGTATGAGGGTCAGTCGCACAACCGCGCCTGCCGAAGTCAGCGAACGGCGCGAACGATATAAACGCGGACTTCCGCCGCTGAAATTCAAGAACATATACATATCGGGCGTCAACGATGCTCAGCGGCAGTATATCGAAGACCAGCTGCATCGCGATTTCGACGACGAATTTACGATGGAAGAGTTTAAACAGGCATATTTCAAGATGCTGACCGACTCGAAAATCAAGGAAATCCTGCCTCACGCCGTCTTTAACCGCCGCAGTCGCACGCTCGACCTCTATCTCGACGTCAAGATTAATAACGAGGCAAACATCAGCATCGGCGGAAATATCTCGTCGCATCAAGCCAATCAGCTGTTTCTGGGCATTAATTATCAAGCACTTAGCCAATACGCATCCGACTTGAACGCCAATTTCCAGATGGGCAACGCCTTCAGCGGAGTGCTGTTCAACGGACGCATTTACCTGCACACCCGCCTGCCCGCCTATCTGAATTTCGACGCCGTATATTCGTATCGTAAATATTCCGAAAGCCAGTCGCTGTTTTACGAAGATTTGCTGCCCGCCTTTATCAAACAGCACGAAAAATACGCCGGACTGTCGCTCGGACTGCCTGTGATGCGCCACTCGAAGATCGTTACCGGCATAGCTTTCGGGCGATTGAACGACGATTACTACCAGACGAGCCATATCTCGTTTTCCGACGCCAAGTTCGACCGCAGCTGGTACGACCTATTCCAGACCTACGTGCGCTACGAACGCAACTCGCTGAACGACAGGCTCTACCCTACCGGCGGACGCGAACAGATGCTCGTCGGACGGTTTGTTACCGGAAGGCAGTCGCATAAGCCTTATTCACAATACATTACCGACCGCAGCTCGCAAAACTGGTTTCAGATCACGGGACGCTGGGTCAATTATACCGACCATAGCGAGGTGTTCAAACTCGGAATGATGGCTGAGGCTGTCGTCTCGAACAAGAAACTGATGGACAACTACACTGCCAGCATACTGCAGGCGCCTGCGTTCACCCCGACGCCACACAGCAAGGTGGTTTTTCGCGAGGCGTTTCACGCAAACGAATACGTGGCGGCAGGCGTGATGCCGATCTTCGCCATCAACAAAATGTTTCACCTGCGCACCGAGCTGTATGGCTTTTTGCCCTATCGACGAATACAAAAGGAAATCGTCGCAGGCGACACCTACAAGGACAAGCCCTATTACGGCAAGACTTTCAGCTCGTTCGACTATATGGGCGAGGTCTCGCTTGTTTTTCAGCTGCCCTTTATCTCCGTCAGCCTCTTTGCCAACGGATACAGCTATCCCAGAAACGATTTTAACTTCGGCTTAAATATTGGCTATCTGCTCTTTAATCCGGGATTTTTAGAATAAACAGGACGTTACGACTTACCTGTCAGATGCCATTCGGAGGCAAAACGCTACGCTGCGCGAAAAAAAAATTAAAAAACTATTGCAGTTAAAAAAAATAGTTGTACCTTTGCCCCCGCAAAAGCAGAAGGTACCATAGCTCAGTTGGTAGAGCATCGGACTGAAAATCCGTGTGTCCCCGGTTCGAATCCTGGTGGTACCACTTCATACAGAGGCAGTTAGCGATGGAGCGTAGCTGCTTTTTTTGTTTCCCTCCACTCGATCAGATCACAGACCCATATAAACTTTCTTTATCAAACTGATAGACAACGTATTGATATGCTTATTCAGGACTTTCTGTTCGCTTTTTTCGAGCAGGGCATAGTCGGACGAATGTTCTTTGAGGTAGTCGTCGAGGACGTCTTTGCTGTACAGCCCGATAAGTTTGCCTGTCTCGCGCGGGATAGAGATTTGCCCGATATGACTGACAACGTTATTGAGCCGATTTTCGGTTACATACGCCTCTGCGACAGCGAGTTGAGCGTTCAGCGCTTCGCTGTATGTCGGTTCGTCAAACACTTTCGGGGTACGTTTTTTGATAGACTTCTTTTCGGCGAATTTGGCGTTTTTACTTTTCAGCAGCACCCTTGCACCATTGCGCAGATAGGTCGGCGTAACAGGACGGATGACAATGCCTTCGCAAATATTGTCGTCGAGCGGCGGCAATCCGAGCCAGCCGCCTACTTGGCTCTGAAAATCGTTGGGATGATGCAGACATTCGTCGAGAGTGCCGCGAAACAGCGTTTTGGCATACAGGAATCCTGTTGCTTCAAACAGGTTATTAGCCTCATCTACAGTTAGATAGCGATGCTGTTCGACACAGTTGATATAGATATCGAAGCCATAAAATTCGTGAACAGGGCTGTAGAAAACGCCTTTCTGGATGTTCATCACCTTGTTGAAATTCTGCACATCGGGATGCGGATATTTGCCGCCGAACATTTCGCCGTAAATCAGTACGCTTTGAATATCAGCAAATTGCGCCTGCGCAGCACGAAACAATCCGATGACCCGTTCGCGGTATCGTTCGAGCATTTCTTCGTAATCGTAAAACTTCTCGTCCGCTTCGATCAGGCTTGTCCGCTTGGCGAAACGCACCTCGTCGCCGTCGGTAACGAAGCAGCAATTTGCGCCGTGCACCTTTTCCTGAACTACATATTGCAGGTCAGGCGGCGTCTGCGCCCGCACGTTTTCCATAAACTCACTGTCGAAAGTGTTTTCGATTGATGTATATTTCTTAAATTCTATCATAATCACGTAATTTAATGTTAGTTAGCAATAAAATTCACTTCAGCTTTGCCAAGTCCGTCTGCGATTGCCCTGATAGTGAACTTTCCGGGCTTAACTGCCTGAATGATAGCGAGGCACAAGCCGCCATAAGCCTTCCGTTCGTGGAGCTTCGGCGAGGATAAATCGTACATATTTCCGCTCTCGACGCCAATGATTTCGGCTCCGGCGTCCACCTCAAACCGTATCAGATTATTGGCAGATGGAACGACATTGCCATCACGGTCAAGCACCTCGACAACAGCGTGTACGACATCGGAAGGGTCGGCAGCGATGCCAGCACGGTCAACCGTAATACGCAGGTTTTCAGGCTTTCCCGTTGTAACAACGCGACAGGTGTATTCTTTGCCATCTTTTTTGCCAACGGCGCGGATTTCACCCGGTTCGTAAATCACATCCCAAGCTAAATGCAGGTCAGCCGTCGAAGTGAAAACCTTCCCCGGCGCGTATGAAATCCAGTCGCCGGTATTTCCCGTACGCGGAAACTCAAACGTTTTGACGCCATAAGACCGCTCGTTGACAAACAGCTCGACATCGCCGCAATTCGTAAAACATACCACCTGTACGACTTTACCTTCCTCGCCCGACTTATTCCAGTCCGTAGCGAGGTGAATGACAGGCTCTTGAGTCCAGATGCTTTTGAAAAAATAGTAGCCGTGCTTCTTAAAGCCGCAGTTATCAAGATAGCCTGACGAAGCGCCGCGCGACGACCAGAACGACTCGCCGTAGTAGTCAATCCCCGTCCACATAAAATCGCCTATGACATAGTCGTGAAGCAGGGTATATTTCCAACGCTGCTCAACATCAATCAGTTGCGCCGTCTGGCTTAACGCCCTCCTTCCGAACGGATTAAACTGTGGCAAATCAGGTATTGGCGCACGTTGCCCCCCTACCCCGCCTGTCTCCGTTCCGACTACAAGCCGGTTGGGATGGCGCTGTTTATCAATCGAATACAGCAGTTCGCGCCTCGCGTGATAGCGGTCGGGATAATTATAGCCGATGATATCATTTTCAAACGCTGACAGAAAGTCCTCTGTAGCAGCATTTTGATCGGCGGCGATATTGTCGTTGCCGGTTGTAACAAGTCGCGTCGGGTCGAGTCGATGGCAGAGAGCGATCATTTCGCGGGCGAGCGCCGGACCTTCTTTTGTGCTCTGGTCGGGGATCTCGTTACCGATGCTCCACATCACGACCGAAGGATGGTTGCGGTCGCGCATCAACATCGTAATCAGGTCATTTTCATGCCATTGCTCAAAATACAGCTTGTAGGTATAATCGCGTTTTCCGGCGAGCCACTCATCGAAAGCCTCGTCCATAACGAGCAAGCCCAGACGGTCGCAAATATCAAGAAATTCGGGCGCAGGAGGGTTGTGAGCCGTTCTTACAGCATTGCAGCCGCCCGATTTCAGTATTTCCAAGCGTCGTTCCCAGACCCTTTCGGGCACAGCCGCCCCGACAGCCCCGCCGTCGTGATGCAGGTTGACACCTTTCATCTTAACCTGCTCACCATTAAGCAGAAAGCCTTTCTCTGCGGAATACTTGATCGTTCTGATGCCAACCGAGTTGACCACTCTGTCTATCTCATTTTCAGCGCTATACAGACTTGTTACCAAGGTATAGAGATACGGCGTTTCAGTTGACCACAGTTTCGGATTGGGAATTTCGACTGTCTGTTCTGTTTCCTTTTCGCCAACGTCCTGAACGATTGTCTGTTGAGTGGTAGCGACGGCATTTCCGTTTTCGTCAAGCACGGTTTGTTTTATCCGTAAATTTTGGATTGCTGATGGCGAATTGTTTGACACTGAGGTTTTTATTTTCATCAGAGCCTTGTCGTTTTCGACAGATTGAGTGAAGGCGAACACACCATACCGGCTGATATGCACTTTTCCGGTTTCGACCAAACGAACATGGCGATAAATGCCTGAACCTGAATACCATCGCGAGTTTGGCTGCTTTGAGTTGTCAACCCTGACAGCCAGAACGTTATTTTTTTGCTTAAGATATGGCGTCAGGTCGTATGCAAAACTCACGTAGCCACCAGGACGCTGTCCGAGCGATTTACCGTTAATCCAGACTTCGCTGTTCTCATACACTCCGTCGAACTCGATACTTACAAGATTATTTTTATCTAACACGCTCATATCAAACGTCTTACGATACCATCCAATGCCCGTTGGAAAATAACCGGTATTGCCACCGCCGGGCGCATCTTCTCGGTTTTCGCCTTCGATGCTCCAGTCGTGAGGCAGGTTGAGAGTGCGCCACGAACTATCATTAAAGCCTGATTTCCAAGCGTTTTTATGATCACCAAGTGCAAATTTCCATTCGCTGTCGAACGGAACGATTTTGCGACCGCTCGTCTGCGATAACAGCGGAACGCTATTCAGCAGCAAGCAGCCGACAAGCGCAGCCTGAATCAAAATTGATACTTTAAATGTCTTTCTCATAATGATTTATGTTAAAATTTGATGAAAACGTACTTTTTGCCGCCGGACGTGAGGACAAGTCGCTTTGACTTAAGCATTTCGACTGTAAATGTGCGTGTCGTTTCGTCCCAGTCGGTTTGACGGATAAAATCCTGTGCGTCAGTCCCCCACGACATCAGCTCGAGGTCGAGAATTGCGGCATCAGGCTGTGTACGGATGCCATAACAGTGCGTATATTCCTGTGTATCAGCCTTATAAATAAGATACATAAACATTGAAGCCGACTGGAAATTATACCAGACGGTGTCAACTGCTGTAACGACGGAGCCTTGTTCGACCGTTTTCAGTTGCCATTTGCCTTCAAGCATCTCGTAATCATCACGCCTGCAAGCAGTTGCAAGTAACGACACGAGAACAGCCGACAGCCAGAACTGTTTCCACGAACAAAGCATAGCGAGCTAAATATCTGTTACAGTTGCGAATACGCCAGCGGTGTCAGCAGCGTACTCTTGTTGTTCGTTGCCGTGTTAGCATACTCCGGCAGTTTAGAAATCCGCTTCCAGTCGGGATGGTCAACAAACTTTTTCCATGCCTCGTTGCGGGTCGGTTCGTCGTTGTACCACGTCAGATACATTATCGACGGTTGTTTCGGACCAGCCAAAATGTCGCCATAAAGCACCGAATTGATGCCCACCTGGTCGAAAATTGGTATCTCGTCAACATTGAACATCTTGATTTTACGTCTGTTAGCTTCTTCGTTCGGACTTTGATAGACACGGAACTCGAACAGAGTGCGCGTTTGCCCGGGCGTTTTATGCGTCGGTATGCGGTCGAACGCCTCACTCAGGATGGTCTCAAACTTGACGTAAGCCGGTTTCGTTGCCGTCGTGTCGAAGAATGGCTGTGCTGCCGTCGTGAAGGTTTTATCTTCCCACAGCGCTTTCTTAACTTTCAGATATTCAGCGATATTGGGATAGACAAACAGCAGATAGCGTGCCTCGCCGTCTTCGGGCTTGTAAGGTTTGAACGCGCCTGCTTTGACGCCGAGCCGGTTATACGCCGGTATCAGCGTGTTTTTGAAGTAGTTATCCAGCTCATCTCCACTGCCTTCCAGAGTATAGAGCCTTACTTCGTAGATTTCTTTTTCGCCTGCCTGCTTTGCAGATAAGTTACTGATTACAGGGGTTGTAGCGAATGCCGGAGTAACTGCGAGAGCGCCGGCTGCCTTGATGAAGTTTCTTCTTTGCATAGTGAGTGTAAATATTTTTTAGTTAAAATTTTGTCCAAAGGTAGCGATTTCCGCCGATATAAGATGTTTTTTTATGCAATTTTTTTTCTGTATCCATACGTCAGGACATAATCTTCGTCGAGTATATATTTAACGCGGACAAGGCTTTCTTGTTCCGTAAGCAACTCTTTTACAAGAACATACCCCATCTTTGCATCCAAGCCGCAGGGATGCACAAAAATGTCGCGACGGAAATCCGATGCTGACTTTTCCGTCATTTTGAACACCGTTTCCTTGGCGCTCCAGGCTACGAGCAGCGCGTCGGTATTGGAATTTTCCAACCATTCAAGCTCAAATTTGCTCAAAAAACGTGTCCTGACGCGGTTGATCCGCTCGGCACGACACTCGATATCTATTCCGGGCATATAGTTGCGACTCAAGATTATCGCCGCATAAGCTTTTGTATGTGAGATACTTATATTATAATCGCTTTCGGGCAGATATGGCGCTCCGTTAGCACGGTAGGCTATGGGTGTTTCAAATCCGAGCATTTCGCGAAGTAACAGTCTGACAGCCAGCCATTCAGCCTTACGAGCCGGAGCGTTGAATTTTTGCGTTTCGAGCAGATATTCAGCCTTATTTCCTGATAGATCAAGCAGTTGTTCGGGGCTTTCGTCGATTTTCCAGACACCGAGCGCAGGCGACTTTTTTTTGTACAGCAATGGCATTTTATTTCCAGCTGAATGAATGTATCATTTCGGATACGTCATCCAAAAGATACTGATTTACAGGCGCAAGCGAATCCACATCCATTTTGCACTGATAGTAGAGGGCGCCGCGAAAAAAACGGTGCAGGCTGTCGGTCAGCATAAACTGTATTGGCGAAGCCGTCTCGCCCGTAATCCAAAACAATGAGCCAAAGACCTTATTTTCAGGATGTTCAAATCGCGCTTCCGAAATTGTTTTGGCATCTTTCACTGTTCGACTGACCAATTCGCGACATTCGGCTTCGATTTCAGGCAACTGACGTGCGTTTATAGTGCGGAACGTGCAGTAAACCTTGGCATTAAGCGTCGCGTACGACACATTTATCCAATCCGACGGCTCATCGACAGGCGGCAATTCGACCGCAGCTAAACGAGAGACATTGAACGAATATGGCAATTCGCTAACATTCAGCTGATTATACGCAGGTTCGGGCAGATCAATACGGAAATATCCGCGCGGTTTCGGCACGGGAGTATAATCGGATGCACACCCGAAAACACTGAATAGCAGCACAATAGCAATAGCGCCAACTTGTCCGAAAGTGGATTTTTTCGAGGGCTGTTTGTTGATGCTGAATTTCACTTTCAGCACTCGCCGTTCATCGGCTTCAAGCACCTGAAAACGGTATTTTCCGTAGCGGATTATCTCGCGGCGGCAGGGCAATGTACCCTTGATTTTCAGCAACATACCCGCAAGAGTATCGATTTCGTCAGTCAATTTTTCAAACTCGTCAGGCTCGATATTCGTTACGCGAAAAAAGTCGTTAAGCTGGATTTTGCCTTCAAAGATAAAGCTACCGTCGGGCAAAGCCACAAAATGGCGTTCATCGTCGTCGTACTCGTCGGCAATCTCGCCTACAATCTCCTCGATGATATCTTCCATCGTAACCAAGCCCGACGTACATCCAAACTCATCGACGACAATAGCGATATGCACTTTATTTGCCCTGAACTCCTCGAAAAGGCTGTCAATGCGCTTAGTCTCAGGCACAAAATAAGCCGGACGTATCATTTCGCACCACTTTGAGGTCTCGTTAGAGTCAACCGCCGCCAGCATATCCTTGACATAAAGAATGCCCTTGATGTCGTCTTCTGAGTTCTCGTAAACGGGTATTCGCGAAAAACCGGTCTTGACAATCACGTCGATAACCTCTTCAAAGCTGCTTTTGATGTCGATAGCTTCGATGTCCATACGCGGCACCATTATTTCGTCGGCTGTTTTATTGTAAAGACGCACCATATCTTTTTTGATATCTATCTCATCCACAGCGTCTTTGTTCTGCGACGGTGAGTCGTCGCTCGCAGTTTCGCCTTGCTGACGGGCATCGTTCTTATGTGTTACAGGATTGGTTATTGGTCTGAATATCACATATATAATCCGCAATAACGGTTCAGCGCCGCGCAAGATTCGTTCTTCGCCTTTACGTAAAAAGAGCCGCGAAATATACCAGTCGAAAAGGATTATCAGCGCAAACAGAGAGGCGATTATTATTAGCTCAACGAGCAACTTACTGACATCCAGAAAGAAAGCTATGCCAAAAATAACAAGCGCTGCTGCCAGTGCATATAGATGAGCACGACACGATGATATAGAATACAACAATCTACGGGGCGTTTCGAGCGCCTCGCGCAGAAATTTGCTTTGTTCGCGACTGTCGTCGCGCGCCCGTTCATCATCTTGCGCTAAACTATTGACAGCTTGTGCATTTGCAGACAAATAGCTTGCGATGAACAGCAAGACTATGGCTATAAGAAACACTACTGACGAATTTATTACTTTCTCGGAGAAACCGAACTGATGCAATAAATTCGGGAAATAATCATCTGATTCCAAAGCAATTATGTTTAGATTTCACGCTTAAAACGGTAAATCGTCAGCAGCTTCAGCGGCAGGCGGCGGCGCTACTGGCGCCTCTGTCGGGGGCGGAGCTGATTGAGGCGCAGACGCTGCAGGTGCCGGTGGCACGTCTCCGTCTGCATCAGGTTTTCTGCCAATATCGTAAAACTCTACTTTATCAGCATAAATTTCTGTAACATAACGCTTTTGCCCTGAGGCATCTTCGTATGAGCGGGTTCTGATTTTGCCTTCGACATAGACAAGGGAACCTTTCTTGACGAATTTCTCGACAAACTGTACGCGGTCGCGGGAAACAACGATGTTATGCCATTCTGTTCTTTCCGGCACTTCGGTACCGTTCGACAGCGTATAGCCGCGTTCGTTGGTAGCAACAGTGAAATTTGCGACAGCATTTCCGCTATCGAAGTACTTGATTACCGGGTCTTTACCCACATTTCCGATTAAAATAACTTTGTTCAACGCCATAATTAAAACTATTAATTGGTTTAAATGGCAAATTTACCGGCTTTTTCGTTAAGTGCAAAGAAAAAATCGAAAAAAATTGCAATTTTAACATTTGGCGGCAATTTTGTTTTGTTCGGAGCCTTGCAGACGTCGGACGGATAAAAAATCATGTTCGCGCGTACATTAATATTATATAAGGGCAATACGAGTTTGCGCCATTCAAGCGGTAACTCATTCATTTTTTTCGTTTTTCTGCTTTTTCGGCTGCAAAAAAGTGGATTTCGGCAGTTTGCGTTATATTATTGATTATCTGTTTTTTAACCCCTATTTTTAACATATTATTACATTTTTATACATTATTTAATACGGTAGAAAGGCATTTTTTTTGAAAAAAAAGTTTCGGGTTTCAGAAATAACCTATATATTTGCAATCCAAAAAATTAGAGTTTTAACCATTTTAATAATTTTTAGACATGACAAAAGCAGACATTGTAAGTGCAATTGCGAAAAAAACCGGAATAGACAAGAGTACGGTTTTAACAAGTGTTGAATCTTTTACGGAAACAGTAAAAGAATCTTTAAAGAGTGGAGATAACGTTTACCTCCGCGGATTTGGCAGCTTCATAGTTAAGACAAGGGCTAAGAAGACGGCGCGTAACATTTCAAAGAACACGACCATCATCATTCCCGAGCACAAGATCCCGGCGTTCAAACCGGCGAAAGTTTTCTTGAAGAGTGTAAAATAACTGGTCGTAACAGCTGGAATTTTAAGTAAAGGACTATGCCAAGCGGAAAAAAGAGAAAGAGACACAAAATGGCAACGCATAAGCGTAAAAAGAGACTGAAGAAAAATCGGCATAAGAAAAAGTAAGTCTTAACAAGCTCAAGGGAACAAACTTATGTTTTAAGTTTGTTCTTTTGTTTAACAGAGTAGAGAAACAGATAAGTCATTGTATAGGTGATAAGTGAGTTAATTGTAGATGTAAAACCGAAGGAGATTTCGATAGCCATCACCGAGGACAAGAGCCTGGTCGAATTTCAGAAGGAGCCGCGCAGCGACACTTTTGCCGTAGGGAATATTTACCTTGGTCGCGTGAAGAAGTTGTTGCCCGGACTGAATGCTGCGTTCATTGACATCGGCAGCAAAAAAGAAGCCTTCTTGCATTATCAGGACTTGGGTTCGCGTTTCAACACGCTTCAGAAATACCTGAAGATACTGAAAGACGACCCGAAGAAGAAGTTGCCCGTATGGAAGATGCAGCGATTGCCCGACATTGAGAAAGACGGGGGCATCAGCAACGTACTGGCTGTAGGGCAGGAAATCCTTGTCCAGATAGCCAAGGAGCCTATTTCGACGAAGGGACCGCGGCTGACAGCCGAGTTGTCGTTTGCCGGACGCTACATCGTCGTGATGCCGTTTTCGGACGAGATATCCATCTCGACAAAAATACGGTCGAATGAGGAACGGGCGCGATTGAGGCAGCTCATCCAGAGTGTTAAACCAAAGAATTACAGCGTGATAGTGCGCACGTCGGCAGAAGGTAAGAAAGTTGCCGAGCTTGACGGCGAACTCCGACTGCTCATCAAGCGCATGGAAGAATCCGTCCAAAAGGCGCTGAAATCGAAAGCGCCAACGCTCGTGTTTGAAGAAGCATCGCGGACGGTGGCGCTACTGCGCGACGTATTCAATCCGTCGTTCCAGCATATCTATATCAACGAGAAAAGCGTCTTTGACAATATTCAGGAGTATGTCAGCGCCATCGCGCCAGAACAGAAAGGCATTGTCAAACTGTACAGCGAGGACACGCCGATATTCGACAAATTTGGTCTGACGAAACAGATAAAATCGCTGTTTGGACGCACGATAACGTATAAAGGCGGAGCGTATCTGATAATCGAACACACTGAGGCTATGCACGTTATAGACGTCAATAGCGGTAACAGGACGAAAAGCGGCATGGAGCAGGAAAAGACAGCATTCGAGGTCAACTGCCTTGCTGCCGAAGAGATAGCCCGCCAGCTGCGGCTGCGCGATATGGGCGGCATCATAGTGGTCGATTTCATTGATATGACCGAAGCGGGTAACCGACAGCAGCTTTACGAAATAATGTCGAAGGCGATGTCGAAAGACCGCGCAAAGCATAACATACTGCCACTCAGCAAGTTTTGCCTGATGCAGATAACACGTCAGCGCGTCCGCCCCATCCTCGAAATTCAAACGGCTGAAAACTGCCCGTCGTGTTTCGGCACGGGAATAGTCAAATCGTCTATCCTGTTTACCGACAGCCTCGAAGGCAAAATTGACTGCCTCGTCAACAAACACAACATGAAGAAACTGCGGCTACACGTACATCCTTACGTAGCGGCTTATATCCACAAAGGGCTGATTTCCTTAGCTTTACAGTGGAGTATGAAGTATTCTTCACGATTAAAAGTGATTGCTGACCAAGGGCTTGCCTTCCTCGAATACAAATTCTTCGACGCAGACGGCAACGAAGTTGATATGCAGGAAGTTAACGACGCACATACGCCGCCTCAGCAGCAGACACATCCGCATCAATCAAATCAGCCGCAGCCGAAGAAGCCTAAAGGTAAGCCTTCATAAAATCGTCCATCTCAGCGGCGTGGGTTTCAAGGCTTTGCAGCAATTTGTACTGCGCCCGCGTACGGACGAGGTTATGCTCCGGGTAATGGATTTTGTAATACGTGTCGCCGTTGATGTAGTCGGTCAGGAACCTGACGGTCTGCATATAGGTAAGCAGTCGTCCCCCATAAGGCAGAAGGCTGATTTCTAAGGGAGTAAGGAAACCTTTAGCCGTTTCCATATAGCCTCGCGTATAAGCTTTGAAAATCTCCATATCGACGCCGACGTTGTCGAGACAGGCATCGTCTTCGGCGCCGGTGTTTGCCCCTGTGCGTATAAAATCGCCGATGTCGGACAGGACATAGCCGGGCATTACCGTATCCAAATCTATGACACACAGGGCTTTGCCGTCCGCGTCGTCGAAGAGGATATTATTGACTTTCGTGTCGCAGTGGTTGGTGCGTTTTTTTAGTTTACCTTCGCGAAACAGTTTTTCCTGTATGCACATCGCTTCGGCTCGCTGTTCGATGGCATCAACGAGGTCGGCGACAGAGCTTAAACGGTGAGCGGCATCGGTTTTCAGTGCGTCGCGGAACTGCTCAAGTCGAAATTCCATATTATGGAAATTGGGAATAGTCTCGCCCAGAGCGCCTTCGGGCAAATCGGAGAGCATCAGTTGAAATTCGCCGAAAGTCTTGCCCGCTTCGTACGAAAACGCCTCGTTCACAACGTCATAGCTCTTGCTGCGAGGTATCATCAGCGAAACGCGCCAATAATTCGCGCCGTCAAAATGGAAAGTCTTGCCATTGTCGGCGGGCAGAAAGGTCAGCACTCGACGGTCGATGTCGCTTTCGCCTCGATCTACGAGTATTTGCCTGATATGATTTGTAACTGTCTGAATATTACGCTGTAGCATTTCGACATCGGTAAAAATAGCGTGGTTGATACGCTGCAAAACGTATTTATCTTCGCCACGGTCGGTCGTAACCTTCAGCGTGTCGTTAATATGTCCGTTGCCGAAAGGCTCTGCGGCGACAGGTTTGTCTTCGAGACGAAACCGACTGAGTATCTGTAAGTAATCTTCGTTTTTCATTTTATTATCCTGAAATTTTTATTATCTGCAAATATACGCAAAAGCCGTCGAAACGCAATGCATGGAGGGCAAAAAAAAGGTTGCCCCGAAGAGCAACCTGATTTCTTTACGGCGGATAAGCGGCTTATAATCACTTCCTTACCCTGTTGCCGTAACGGCTCATAAACTTATCTACGCGCCCTGCCGTATCGACCAATTTTGCTTTGCCGGTATAAAACGGGTGCGACGTATTGGAAATTTCCAGCTTGACAAGCGGATAAGTTACGCCATCGAGGTCAATGGTTTCCTTCGTCTTGATTGTCGAGCGCGAGATAAACGTATCTTCGTTCGACATATCCTTGAAGACAACCTGACGATAGTTCTCGGGATGAATACCTTTCTTCATTTCGTTATATATTAAATAGTTACTATGCAGAATTAATAAAATTTCCGTTTCGGTCGGCAAAGGTACGACTATTTGAGAAAAAAACAAAGGAAAAACAACTTTTTTTTTCGCAGACGCAACTTTATTCCATTTTTGTTGTTAATTATTTACGCGAAAGCGTTATCTTTGTAGTGATTTTTTAAACAACATTTAAATAAACGACTAAAATGGTAAATTTCAAAGAATTAGGATTGGTGAACACGCGAGAGATGTTCGCTAAAGCAATGAAAGGCGGCTATGCTATTCCCGCTTTCAATTTCAACAACATGGAGCAGCTGCAAGCCATTATTCAGGCTTCGGTTGAGACGAAATCGCCTGTAATACTGCAGGTTTCCAAAGGCGCTCGCGAGTATGCGAACCAGACGTTGCTGCGTTATATGGCGCAGGGCGCTGTAGAATACGCCAAAGAGCTTGGTTGCGCTAAACCGCAGATTGTTTTGCATTTAGACCACGGCGATTCGTTCGAGTTATGCAAAAGCTGTATTGACATGGGTTTCTCGTCGGTGATGATTGACAAGTCGCATCTGCCGTTCGACGAAAATGTAGCCGTTGTCAAGCAGGTTGTAGATTATGCTCATAAATACGACGTTACGGTCGAGGGCGAACTGGGCGTGCTTGCCGGCGTCGAAGACGAAGTGTCGGCTGAGCATCACACCTACACCCGTCCCGAAGAGGTTATTGCGTTCGTTTCGCAGTCGGGATGCGACTCGCTGGCTATTTCTATCGGCACATCGCACGGAGCTAACAAGTTCAAACCCGAACAGTGCACGCGCAATGCCGACGGAGTGCTTGTGCCTCCCCCGCTGGCGTTCGACATCCTCGAAGCTGTTGAAAAAGAGCTGCCCGGCTTCCCGATCGTGCTCCACGGCGCATCGTCGGTGTCGGTCGAAGATGTGGCTACGATCAACAAGTACGGCGGCGCTCTCAAAGACGCCATCGGAATACCCGAAGATCAGCTGCGCAAGGCTGCCCGTTCGTCTGTCTGCAAGATCAATATCGACTCCGACAGCCGTCTGGCGATGACAGCCGCCATCCGCAAAACGTTTGCCGAGAAACCTGCCGAATTTGACCCGCGCAAATATCTCGGACCGGCTCGCGAAAATGCGAAAAAGATGTATATTCACAAGATAGTGAATGTATTAGGCTCGAACGACAAACTGTAATTCGAGCTGTAATTCAGTGCACATAATTCCGGTAGCCATCCGCCTGCCGCGACGGGTGGCTGCCTTTCTTTTTCTTAATTAATACAAATTCTTATGAAACAGTTTTTTAAGATGCTGTTAGCATCAATTCTCGGCACCGCAATTGGCATTTTTTGCCTGTCAACATTCTTTCTTATCGTGCTGCTGGCAGGGATTGGCTCTGTCTCAAGTACGGTTTTTATCCCTGAAAAGAACCAAAACGTTCTGAAAATCAGTCTTTCCGGCACGATTGACGATTACAGTGAAAGCAATCCGTTCATCGACCTGTTTTCCGAAACGCCTCAGCTGGCGCTCAAGGACATACTCACAGCCGTTGAAAAAGCGAAAAACAACGATGCCATCAAAGGTATTTATTTGGATGTCAAGACATTTTCGACAGGAACGGCAAATGTTGACGCCATACGCCGCTCCCTTAACGATTTTCGTGAAAGCGGCAAATTCGTCGTTGCATACGCCGACCAATATACGCAAACCGGCTATTACCTCGCTTCGGCAGCCGACTACGTTTATATGAACCCGAAAGGGATGTTGCTGCTGAGGGGATTAGCCTCAGAAACAATGTTTTACAAGGGGATACTCGAAAAAATTGGCGTCAAAATGGAGGTCTTCAAGGTTGGCACTTACAAAGGCGCGGTCGAACCATATATCAATGAGCACCTTAGCGACGCCAATCGCGAACAGATCACCTCGTATCTCGGTGGCATCTGGGAAAATATAACCGAAGGAATTGCCGAAAGTCGAGGCATTAACACACAGGATATCAACAGTTTTGCTGACCGTGGACTGTTCTTTGCCGATGCAGAGGAGACAGTCGAGTGTGGATTTGTTGACTCGCTGCTCTACCTGCCCGAAGTCGAAGCCAAGCTGAAAGAATTGGCAGGTCAGACTTCCGATAAGTTTAAAACGCTATCTGTCAGCGATATGAATAAGACTAAATCGTCAACAAAACAATACAGAAACAAGATTGCCGTCATTTATGCCGAAGGCGAAATTGTGTCTGCGTCGAACTCGCAATTCCTTATCACTCAGAAAAATATTACCGACCGCCTTGCTGTTAAATTGCACAAATTAATTGACGATGAGACGGTTAAGGCTGTTGTCCTGAGAGTCAATTCTCCGGGTGGCGACGCTTATGTTTCCGAACAGATATGGCACGAAGTGGAGGCGCTGAACCGGAAGAAACCCGTCGTCGTTTCGATGGGCAGTGTAGCAGCATCGGGCGGCTATTATATCTCGTGCGCTGCCCGCAAAATCGTTGCCGAAGCCAACACCCTGACCGGTTCGATCGGTATTTTCGGTATGTATCCGAATGTCAGCAGTTTATACGACAAGTTGGCGCTGACTGCCGATATTGTCAAAACGAATACTTATGCCGACATAGGTGATGCCGGTCGCTCGATGAACGACGACGAACGTGCTCTTATTCAGAGCTATATCGAACGTGGATACGAGCTTTTCCTGACACGTTGCGCCGACGGACGCGGCAAGAGCAGAGATGCTATCGACGCTATAGGTCAGGGGCGTGTCTGGACCGGCGAACAGGCTCTCGAAATCGGGCTTGTTGACGAAATTGGCGGCATCGACCGAGCTATCGAACTCGCCGTCGAATTAGCAAACATATATAATTATACATTAATAAATATACCCTCTGCCGACAACAGCCTGAAAGAGCTGCTGCAAAAACAGCTCAAAACAGCGAAAACGTCTGTTGTCAAGGATGTTATGGGCGACGAGGCTTTCCAAATCCTCAACCTGCAACAACAGGCAGGCACGTTGTACGGCATCAAAGCACGCATCCCGTACAATCTTAAACCATTATAAATAAACAAGTTATAGAAGTGAGTTCTAAAATAGGTTTTCATTATGGCATGTTACCGTTCGCTTTCCTTTACGGTATAGCGATCAAAGTACGTAACATGCTGTACGACACGAATATAATTAAATCCACACAGTTCAGGGCGCCCGTGATATGCGTAGGCAACCTTGAAGCCGGTGGCGTAGGCAAAACGCCGATGGTCGAGTATTTAATCCGTCTGTTGCAGGACAGTTTCCGGATTGCCGTCGTCAGTCGAGGCTACAAACGCAAATCGAAAGGATTTGTGCTTGCGGAAGCGAACAGCAACGCGCAAACAATTGGAGATGAGGCATTTCAGATAAAAACCAAGTTCCCCGGCATCATCGTCGCTGTTGACCGCAACCGTTGCCGCGCCATCAGTAAATTGCTGGAAATGAATGAAGCGGAACGCCCTCAAGTCATCCTGCTCGACGATGCTTTTCAGCACCGCCGACTGACGCCCTCGCTTTCGATCCTGCTGACAGACCACAACCGTCTGTATTACAAGGACAAACTGCTGCCTGTCGGACGTCTGCGCGAATTTACCGTCGCTATTCGCAGAGCACAAATCGTGATTACGACAAAATGCGACCCTGCGCTCAAACCCATTGACTGCCGCATTATCTCTAACGAAATGAGGCTGTTAGCCTATCAGTCGCTCTATTTCAGCTGTATCGCATATCAACCGCTCGAAAGCGTCTTTTCTCACACGACAATGACGCTCGAAAGCATACATCGCGAGGACGAAATACTGCTCGTTACGGGCGTCGCCAATCCGCAACCGCTGATCGATAAAATTAAGTCGCTCTCTGATAATGTGGAAGTTATGACTTTCCGAGACCATCACCGTTTTTCCAAGAAAGATATCCGCAAAATACAAGCGACGATATCCGATTTTAAGTCATCTAATCCGCTGATTATCTGCACTGAAAAGGATGGCGCCAAACTGCGTTCCAACGATTTGGTGCCCGACGAACTGAAGCCGCTTTTCTATTCGGCGCCCGTAAAAACCGAATTTCTGCAAGGAAAGGGTGAAGCGTTTGACAAACAGATAATTAACCACATAAATTTAATCGAAAAAAGCAGTATTCTGCATACTTGAAATGGAACAAAGGACTGAAATAGCGACACTTGGCGAGTTTGGACTTATACGGCATTTGACTCGTAACATCAAACTCACTAATCCACAAACGATTACAGGCGTGGGCGACGATGCGGCAGTGCTCGACATCAAAGATCGCCTGACGCTCGTAACAACCGATATGCTGCTCGAAGGCGTACATTTCGACCTGACTTATGTGCCGATGAAACATCTTGGATACAAAACGGCAGTAGTCAATTTTTCCGATATTTACGCAATGAACGGTCAACCAAAACAACTGACTGTTTCGATTGGAGTTTCAAAACGCTTTTGCATTGAAGATTTGGAGTCGTTCTACGAGGGCATACTGCTCGCCTGCGACGTTTACGGAGTTGACTTGGTTGGGGGCGACACCTCGTCGTCGCGGACAGGATTCACAATCAGCGCCACCTGCATCGGCGAAGGCGAACGCGACAAAATCACGTATCGCAGCGGGGCAAAGACCAACGATTTAATCTGCGTTTCGGGCGACCTTGGCGCTGCATATATGGGCTTACAGCTGCTCGAACGCGAGAAAAGCGTCTTTGCGGGCGAAAAAGACTTCACGCCCGATTTCGCAGGAAAGGAGTATCTGCTCGAACGACAGCTAAAACCCGAAGCGCGTAAAGACATCGTGCGTATGCTTGCCGATGTTGGTATTGTACCGACAGCTATGATGGATATTTCGGATGGACTTTCGTCGGAATTACTGCATATCGCACATAGCAGCAATGTCGGCTGCCGGATTTACGAAGACCGCATACCGATTGATTATCAGACGGCTATGATGGCTGAACAGTTCAATATGAACCTCGTTACGGCAGCGCTGAACGGCGGCGAAGACTACGAATTGCTGTTCACTGTGCCGCTCACCTGCCACGATATTGCAGATAAGATAAAAGGAATCAGCGTAATAGGTCATATAACCGAAGCTGCGGCAGGCAATCTGCTTATCGGACGCGATGGCGGCGAAATCGAACTTCAGGCACAAGGCTGGAATCCACTCCGCAACTGACACTATGATGAAACGGCTAATTTCTATATTATTCCTTACGCTTGCCGTAACGAGCAGTTGCGACAAAGAAGAGGATCCGGACATGTCGATTTCGTCCGCTTTTATTGGCGAGGCACCTGATCACTCGTTAATTGTCAGATATGCTTTGGATTTCGATTATCCCGAATGGATACAGGATATTATACTTGAAATAACAAACTCACCGGACGAAAAATTAGTCTATCTTGACATATTCAGTGGTTTGGGGAACAGCGAAACGTTACTTGGCAAGACGGTGTATTTTATCATATACCGTGATAAACCCGACAAGGGGATAGCGTATTGGGAAGATGGGCAGATCATTGATTTGTCAGACCCCGTGCGACTTACAGATTTCACAGAGAATACTATTATGTGGCGGAAAATTTTCGACATTGAACGTTATATTCCGCTTGACCGGACATTTTTCACAAAAGGCGTGTCATACGAGCCACAGTCCGATTATCCCAATTGGCTTCAAAGTAGAATAGACGAAACCGACTTGCCGGATTTCCCTTACAACGGAATGTCGATTTTTAAAGGAGAATGGAAACAGCAAACGGTTTATCTTGTTTCGTATGCTTCGGGATGTAGCTTTTGCAGTTTATTTGACGCGGCGGGAAACGTAATCAATTTATCAAGCGACGAAGAAATCCGCAATTTCAGTGCATTCAGCAAAAACTGGATATGCATATTCCGGTTCGATGTAAATTATTATTTTTATACATCCGACTATTACTATGCGCCTTATGAACCGGTTGATTCGCTTCCTGAATGGGTTTTTCCGCTGATAGATAAAACGCCGTTCCACCCTGCTGCCATAATGAAGGTTTTTCAATGTGAATGGCGCGAACGAACAGTATATATGATACATTCGCCAAATTCCTACTCCTCAGTGTATAACTTGGTTTTCTTTGAAAACGGCGAACATATTGTTTGGGAAAGCATAGGCGAAATGCGCCTTTATGTGTTTTTGCGCGACAGTAAGAACTGGAAAAAGATTTACGACTCAACAATACAGGACGAAATGCCGGAGCCAATAACCGACAGTTAAAACCCTTATTCCCGAAAGCACCATTAGTAGCCAACAGTACATCCCCAAAACCATTCACTGCCCTTATTTTTTTAACCTTCGGGAGGCAAATAAGTCAACCAAGTAAAAATCCTTCTTTGCCGACATTGCTGTCGTGGTTATCCTTGTAACTATGCACAAAAAACAAAAAAGTGTGCAAGTTTTTTTAGCAAATCTTTTTTCATTCCAAAATGTTTGATTACTTTTGCGGCGTTTTAACAAGCGAATATTAAGATAATATTAATATCAAAAATACTTATGAGTCTGAAAATAATTGTATTAGCAAAACAGGTGCCTGACACGCGAAATGTCGGGAAAGACGCGATGAAGGAGGACGGCACGGTCAACCGCA